>CAZLZE010000001.1:0-47343 GCA_964563935.1 uncultured Phycisphaerae bacterium
CTACGGAAAATCGATGTTACCAAGTCCCGGTTTATCCAGACCCCTTCCCGCCCTTCCCATGTTTCCTTCAAACCGACCACCCACAACCCAGCCGCACCATGCCGGTGACAGACCATCCACGCTATCTCGGGGATCCCCGTCGCTTCAGAGGCGTTACGCGAATTACCCCGTACCCTCCCCCCAAGCCATACTCAACTCCTTACTAGGGATAATCTTTCTTACCGTAATTCTGGCTCAAAAGCAAGTAATCCGTGAAATTAACGACGCCATCCGTATTCAGATCGCCCACGGTCCAACCGACGTTCGCACCGCCAAAATTCTGACTCAACGTGAGGTAATCCTCAAAACCCACTTCGTGGTTTCCGCTCAGATCGCCCATCAGGGCACTGACGCTGACATCACAATCGCCACCCAACGGGCACCCGCCCGTGGACTGCAGGTCCGAGCTCACCGTCACCGTATAGGTGTCCCCATCGGGCAGCGCCGACGCCATGACCACCGTCAACTGCGTGGCGGAGTCCCATGTCACCGTGGTCACCAGGGAGGAAACGTCGCCGTTGAACAACCCAACGATCCGGAAGGAGTTCGGGTCCGTCAGCGAAGTGTCCATCGCCCGGTCAAACGTCACGCGAAGCTTCTGGATTCCGTAACTCCGCGGTTCGACGTATCCATTGCTGGTCGCTGTCCAGGCTTCGCTTCCCATCCCGTTCGGACCGCCGATCGCCCAGGCCGAGACCTGCGGCATGGGAATGTACGCGCTATTTACGGCGCCGGGAGTCCCATTTCCCGTCGAGGCGGCCCAAGCGCCGGGCTGAGCGTTGTCGATCCCCGGATTCTTCAATTCCAGGGTCGGACCGGTACCGTCCGGTTCCGTCGGCCATGGGAACTCGTCATCATACGTCACGGAATCCACCAGCGTCCCATTAGGATCGAACAGGCGGACCGCTTCCCCGGCATTGCTCAACTTGAAGGTGAAGTTCCCTATGCACTTTTCCACATTGGGAAACTTGGAGTGGAACATGATCAAGTTTTCACACAGAACCAGATAATCGTTTGGTCCGATTGTGGTGTGAGGCGGGAAAGTGTAGACGTTCCCGTCCTCGGAATCCTTGAGCTGCCAACCAGAGACATCAATTGTGAAGTCATGAGGATTGTAGAGTTCCACCCAGCTCTGCGGCTGGAAGTTGGGGTCGGAGTTGTAGTTGACCTCATTGATCACAATCGAGTTGTCGTTGGAGGCATCGGCCGCGAAGGTCGCCGTGATCGTCATATTTCCTGTCGGAGTGACCGAGGCGACGGACGAGCCGGTGATTCCCGTCCATCCCTGGAATCGGTAACCACGACTGGGCATGGCTGCGATCTGGTTGGAAATATTCTTGAAGTACGTACCTGTCCATGTTCCCGTTCCTGGAATCGGCAGGATGAGCCGGTTGACTTTGATCTTGCCCGCCTCCGCGGGACTGACGTTGAACGTCAACGTTACTGTTCCCCCGAGACTCCATTTTGTATTGACCTGACTCCGGAGAACGGCCGGGTGAGCGTCGGCAAAGTCCTTGATTCGCTGAACCGAGGCATCCCACGTCGGCCAGGTCGGAGTATTTGGCTCGCCGATGGGGACCATCCAGTAACTCCCCCCCATCGACAAATGGGTGTACGTCCACGGGTTACGGTCATTCTTCCATCGGTCGATCTGACCTCCCGTCCGCGTCATTTCCGAGTTGATCGCCGCTTTTTTCTGGTCAATGTCCCCTTTGACCCGCGTGGCGTCGAAGGTGATGTTCAAGTGGTCGGCGATGCGGCGGATGAACTCACTTTTGAAATCGGCATTCGTCAGCAGCCGCCGGAAGATATATGTCGTCGCCCGGTGATTATACCAACTCGTGGACGTATCACTCGTGACGTGATTGATCATGTTGTAGTTGACGCCGGTGCTATATGCGGGTGAATTACGGGCCGGCAGATTAAAGCTGTAGTCGGTATCGACGAGGATCCACCGCCATCGTCCGTTATCCACTCGTGGACGCCACAACCTGACGTTCCCGCCCGGCCAGTCGGTGTTGGAAATACAGACCTCCGTGACCCAGTAATCCAGGAAGTTGTCCACTTCCATCCGCTGTTTGATCGCGGCGTAGTTCGCCGCCTGCGTCAGATCCTTGGGAGTGTTGTCCGCGTTGAGGAAACACTCATTAATCATGGCCTTGTAGTGCAGGTCGTCGCCTTCATTGATCTCACCGTCCGCGAAGAAAGCGTTGGTGATCTGATCATACCCGTAATTGTCCAGGATATCCAAGTCGTTCGCATCGATATCGTGGTGGGACGCGACATAGTCCTTGTTCCGGCGCTCCCGGATGCTCATGCATCCGTAGTATTCGCCGTTGATGTACACAACGGCGGGCCGATAGGCCTGGGTATCGACATCGATGTCGCGGAGCAGACCGTGAACCATGCCGTCACGGAAGTGAGTATAAGGCCAGTCGTCGCCCGACATGTGCAGCACGAAAATTCGGAAGCTGTCCACATCGAGGTCGGGAAATATCCGATAGTCGAATCGTTCGCCGCCGACGGCGTAAAGAACCATCGGTTTTTGCGGTCCCAACTGGGTGGACGATCCGCCGGAACGAATCTCGACATCCTGGCTGAAGCCCAGAGTGCCGTCTGGCTCGTAGAATTCCACGTGGCCAGGTCGGTTCCATTCATCCATCATGAGGTTGGATTCTTCGTACCACATCGTATCCCCATAGGGCGGCGGACCCATGACCAGGATACCACCGGTAATCGGGTCCTTGGTATTGCTCCACAGATACTGCGGAGGGGAAGAGACCGACACCACAGCCAAGTTGGAGGGATTGTCAATGTTCATGATGTATGTGTTCGTGACAATCTCGCTGGGCATGTAATTAGTGGCATAGACTCGGGCCCGAACAACCGTGGTCGAACTGATGGTGATGGGGCCGATATACTCGAAGCTCACGTGGTAACGCGTCTCCGTGGGTCCGGTTCCTCCCACATTCGCTCCGTTTCGAGTCTCCTGGAACATGTAGTTGTAACTGGTGGAAGATGCCCCGTTGGCCGGTTCGCTGCCGTCAAGAGTGTAATAGATGTGCGCCCCCGGCGGTGGAGAGACGGCTGAGAGCGATAGCGATACGGTTCCGGTATACAGTCCGCCCGGAGACGAGAACACGGGAGGATTTGTGGGAGGAAGAGCACTGTTGGGCGAACCTGGAGTGGCGTAAGCCTTGTCGAAGTAGACCCAGTTCGCTCCCCCATCCGGCTGGCGGCCGAACGACACATCATCCCCCTGCGGGCCGAACGTCAGACTGTCAATTTGCGTCGTACCGTCCGACGCGAACAGTCCGAGTTGCTCTCCGCTCTTGCTCAGCTTGGTGTTAATGTGCAGTACGCCCTGCGCGGGCTGACCGTCAAGCCACAACAGCAGGACCCCATGGGGCGGGATGGTCGTCTGACTGGGATTGGCAGTCGAAATCTGGCATTTTGTCGGATTCGCCAGATCATCCGTCAGGTACATTCCTCCCACGTTAATGCTGTTATTAGGGTCCGCATTGTAGATTTCGACCCAGTCGTCATATTCATTGTTGGAATCCATGATGGTCGATACATTAGACGCCATAAACTCGTTGATGTACAGAGGTCCCGTTCCGCTCGATGCCGACGCCGCCTCAATGGAAACGCCACTCGGACTCTGGATATCGATACTTTCAGGACACTCCATTGCTCCCTTCAGCAGCGGATCGTCAGGAGCACATCCGAGCAGGAACACTGCAGTCGCCAACGCAACCCCAAAACACACCGTACCGACACACAACCTGTCCATCATCTTCATTTCCTTCCGCCTCACAATAGACTTTTCACCTGTTCTCCGACCGATCTTCTCGTGCACGCGCTATGGCCCGCGAACGCCAACCAGTTCACCGGGGACTATCTTCATCTCCGGCGGAACGCTCACCAGTACCGCCCGCCCCCATTCCGCAATCGACGGATTTCGCCACAAACGAACCGGCAATTGCTCGATTACGGGACTGACTGCGACAACTCTCGACGCGACAATAGGCGTCCGCTCGCTCTGCCTGACCAGTTCGACGGGCATTCCCACCTTTACGTCATTCATCTGCACATCATTGGCATAGACCACGACCCCCGTCGGCTGTTCGGCCGAGATCGTCAAGATCGGGTCTCCAGCCCGAACGGCCTCCCCGGCTCCACGGATGACCTGAGTAACCACTCCGTCCAACGGCGATTTGAGGACCAGCATGGCTCGATTCACCGCCAACGCGTCCAGTCGCCGCTCTTGAACGGTGATCGCCTCCCGAAGCGGAGCAACGGCGGTCTCCACCGATGGAACTGCAACAGCCGCCTGCCCAAATTCCTCATGACGGCGTTGGGCCTGGGTGAGGTCCAGTTTCGCCTGGTTCAGGGCATGCTCATTTTCGCGTATCTTTCGCTCAAGCGCCGCATGTGCGATCTTCGCCGTCTGGTACTCCAGATCCGTGGCAGCATTTTTGCTGTAGACCGTCTGTTCGAATTCCATCTTCAGACGCAGATCCTGGAGTGTCAGGCGATCGGTCTCCAGAATAGTTGTCAAGTCCAGGACCCTCAACCGGGCGTCCTCGACGTCCGTCGCAAACCGACGTTTATCGAGAATCCGGGATGTCTTAAGGTTCTGCGTTTCAGCGTTCAAGCGGTCGCGGGCAGCGTTGAATTCCGCTTTGAGGCGGGCAATTTCCGCCGACGCGGTGGCCAGTTCGCACCGAATCCGATCATCCTCCAACAGCACGACCGTCTGGCCCTGCCTGACCTTCTCGAACAGCCGAATCGGGACCATGCGAACCCGCCCGACCTCATCCGACGCGATCTGGCGGGACTCGTACTGAGCAATCCCCATCACGTCAAAACGCCGCGCTCGCTGGCTCAGCAGTCCGACCACGGCGACCACCGCCAGCAGCCAGACCACAACAGTCGGACGGTGCCTCCGCCACGAACGCGAGCCAAAGTCGTGCCAATCTCTCTGGAGTCGCATCAGGCTCATACCTCTAGTAATTCCTCCTGCATGACCAGCGAAATTCCGTCGATCCCTTCTATCTTCTCCAACTCCATCAGCATTTGTTCATTATTCCCCTGGTTTCGAACCATCAGTTGATACGCGAACTCCGCATAGGATCCCGGACCGGTATTCTGAGCGGATACGAGCGTGTAACTGTTGCAGAAGCGTTTGAGAATATCCAGAATGGGATGTTCCGGCCCCAGGGTGCCGCCAAGCCGGAACCGAAGGAAGCCGTTCTTGGGCTCGTGCCCTCCAAAAGAGGTCGTGTAGAGATAAATCGAAATGCAGCAGAAGACAACCGTTCCCACGACGGCGATGGCGTATCGCTGCGAACCGCAGGCCATGCCTACCACCAGCGACGCGAACACGTAAACGAGGTCCCGCGTGTCCTTGAGAATGTTTCGGAACCGCACGATCGCCAATGCCCCCATCAAACCGAACGCCGTGATGATACTGTTTCCGATCACCACCATCACCATAGCGATGACCACCGCGATCAGGATCAGCGACTGTACAAAAGACCGGGAATAGGACAATCCGCTATGAGTGAAATAGTACACCCACGCCAGCACCTGGCCCAGGACAAACGCCAGTAAAAGCGAGAGCAGTACGCTAGCGGGCGAAAACGCCCGGCCGCCGAAAGACGCTCCGTCCAGAATCTGCCACAATTGGTCCATGCATAACACCTTGCCTTATCACGTCACGCGGAATATCTCTTCGGATCGACCCGAAAGGACGATCCGATGTTCTCTTTGGCGCACAGAACCCCAGCAAGGACGCCTGCCGAACACCAGTCACATATTTGCAGAACGACCGCTGCTGGAGGCCGAATGTCTTGACCATGTCGCATACCCACGAGGGGTAGCAACCGGTGAATTTGATCTCCATGACCACACCGTTGACAGGGACCCGCTGCCAGTTGCCCTCATGGAAGCGTACGTCAGCGTCCTGTGTAACCGCGGTACAGAGCTCCCGATCGAATGTGATCCGAAGATCGTTGGCCCCGAAACTCTCAAACGCCTGGCGCATGTAGCGGACACGAACCAGCGGTTTGGCGAAGATGCTCTTCATATAAAAAACGAACTGATCGACGCTCCGCCCTCCCGGACCGGATGTTCCCTGAGCCTGCATTCGACCGGATAGTAGAGGGATCATTTCGGACGAGCCAACCGGAGCCGAACTCTTGGCCACCACCGAGTTTACCCGCCGCTTGATCTCAAAGAAACGCGGATAGTCCAGATCGTCGGTATAGCTCCGAATGCGAAGCTTGAATCGGTTCTTTCGCCCTTCCACGCTCTCCCGGTACAAACGCAGATCATCTGAGTCCAGGTAGAGGCTTACCATAGGGTAGACGCCGTCGTTCCTGGCGGCGTGCTTATCCGGTTCCATAAACGCTCGGAGATATGAGGTTATGGCACTGGCTTTGGCTTCGCTGATCAAGTACTTGATCTCGTGGCGACACCGAAACAAAACGCTCCCCGAAATATCTGGTTGAGCCCACATCGTCATTAATCTGGATAAAAAGACTATGCCGGTCGCACGATTACTATAATAACACTATCTGAGACAAATTGTTACACTTTTTTGTCGCTTATTATCCTATGAATATGGTAGATCGCGAGCCAGCGATAGACGCGCAGAAGCAGAGCTTGACATGGTAACTGACGTTCAGTATTACGTAATAATTAACATACGGCGGAACCTGGGTAGAATTTAGAAATAAGCCAAGTCGCGGAGACCGGACCCATGCAGCACCGAATAACGCCAGCAAATACGTCACGAGCACTGGTTGAACTTATCGCGAGTTGCAGCCTGATCTTACTGAACGTGGGCGGATGCGGATCCAGCCTTTTTCCTTCCGGTATGACGGACTTGGTCGTTGAGTTCAATGTCGGAGGATCCCAGGCTTCGGTCTCGGTGCCCGAGTCACCCGTGTTTACCGAAGAACCGATCTTCGAAAGCATCCCTGGAATGGCAGGACATCATGCCGGGACCATAACGGTCCTTCCGGACGGCGAACTTCTGGCTGCATGGTATTCTTACAGCGGTCCGCACGAACTTACCGGTTCCGCAATTTACATGGCCCGAAGACCTGCTGGCAGCGGTACTTGGGGAACGCCCGAGCTGCACGTTGACAGGTCCCAGGGCGACGGCAATCCCGTGCTCTACAGCGAGGGCGACCACGTCTGGCTCTTCCAGGCCGTTGTCCCGTTCGGCTGGGACGCTTCGCACATCGAGTTTCAGGAGTCGTTTGACCGCGGAGAAACGTGGACCACGCCGCAGATCCTGGGTTCCGGGATCGGAGGAAACGTCAAGTACCCACCGGTACGGCTGGCGGATGGAACACTCCTCTTGCCGGCATACGACGAGTTGCTGCATCGCTCGGTATTCTATGCTTCGACGAATGGAGGTCCCTGGGTATTGCGGTCATCCGTGGCGAGCGATCCGGGTAATCTTCAGCCGTCGTTCGTTCAGATCAGTACCGGACAGTTGCTATGCACCATGCGGAATCATGAAAAGGGATGGCTTTGGGTCATGGTCTCGAACGATAACGGTATAACCTGGTCCACTCCCGCCGATAGTGGATTTCCCAACCCCGCCAGCGCCGCCCACTTGATCCGGCTGCGGAACGGGCACTTGATGCTGATCTATAACGACAGCACTACGGAGCGTAGGCCACTCACGGCCGCTCTGTCCGCGGATGAAGGGCGAACCTGGCCCCACAAGATGATTCTTAAGAACGGTACCGACACATACAGCTATCCGTTCGCCGTTCAGGCCCCCGACGGACTCATCCATATCGTCTACAGCCACAATCGCGACCGAATCCAGCATATCACCATAAACGAGGCGTGGGTGGCTGCGGCGAAGTGAGAACTTCTCTCATGTCCTCATATTCACTGCACATACTTCGCCAAACGCGTGTTATATCTTCACGCCCGTTCGCCAGACGTTTTTCAGAGTGTCGATTGATTCGTTGACAACCGTGCTCCCGGCTGCGTCGCGGATTTCCACCCGGCCGGTATCGTTCACCGTGCCCAGCTTGCTGACGGGAAGGCCCGCGACAGCTTTCAGGAACGCGGCTTCCTTCGCCACAGGGACCTCCACGATGAACCGGGACACTGATTCGCTGAACAGCAGCACGTCGGTTTCGCGAATGTCGGCATTCTTTGACATCTCCGCCAGATCCACGCTGACGCCCAGACCGCCCGCAAACGCCATTTCCGCCAAGGCCACCGCCAAACCACCCTCCGAGCAATCGTGCACGGCGGACAGTGCCTGTCGACGGATCAGCGAATGGACCTTGCTGAAGGTCACTTTTGCCGTTCCGAAATCCACCTTCGGGACACTGTTGCCGACGAACCCATCCAGCCCCCAGTAGTGCGAGCCGCCGAGTTCGTTCTTCGTTCGGCCGATGATGTACACGGCGCTGCCAGCGCGTTTGAAGTTCATCGTTGTACACTTCCGGACGTCCGGCACGATCGCGATAGCGCTGATCAGCAGGGTCGGCGGAATGGAAATGCGTTCGCCCGATTCGGTGACGAACTCATTGTTCAACGAATCTTTGCCGGAGATGAACGGCGTGCCGAAGCCCTTTGAAGCCTTGTAGCACCCTTCGGCCGCACGAACCAGCGTACCGAGCTTCTCCTCGTTATTACAGCTGTCCCAGCAGAAGTTGTCGAGAATGGCTGTCAATTTCGGATCGCCGCCCACGGCCACGACGTTACGGATCGCTTCGTCGATACAGCAAGCCGCCATCCAGTAAGGATCGATCTGTCCGTAGTTCGGGTTGATTCCGCATCCAACCGCCACGCCGCGGTTCGAACCAAGCACGGGCGTGAACACGGACGCGTCGCCCGGACCGTCGTTCGGACCGGTCAGGGGCTTAATCACGGATCCGCCCTGCACTTCATGATCGTACTGACGGATCACCCATTCTTTGCTCGCAATGTTCGGATGGGCCAACAGTCGCAGCAGCGTCTCGCCGACTCCATTATTCCTTCTCGCCGGTGTGGGAAACTGCTTCACCGACCACCGCGCCTTCTTTTTCATCTTCGGAAGACCGTTGTGCAGGAAATCCATTGCCAGATCCGCCACCTGATTGCCCTGGTAGCGAAGGATCAACTTCTTATGATCGGCAAACGTTCCGATGGCCGTGGCCTCGACGTCCTCGGAGTCGCAAATCGCCTTGAGCTTAGGCCATTTTTCGGGCGAAACCGCCAATACCATCCGCTCCTGGGCCTCGCTGATCCATATCTCGTCGTGGCGAAGGCCTTGGTACTTCAGCGGCACTTTTTCCAAGTCCACCTCGGCCCCGCAGAGTTCGCCCATCTCACCCACGGCGCTGGAGAGTCCACCCGCGCCGCAGTCGGTGATGGCGTTATACAGGCATCCATCGGCGTGATCGCGTGCCTGCAGGATCACGTCCGCCACCTTCTTTTCCGTAATCGCGTTGCCGATCTGCACCGCATGAGAGAATTCCGTGTCCGACCGGTCCGTCAGTTCCCCGGAGCTGAACGTCGCCCCGTGAATCCCGTCTCGCCCAGTCTTTCCGCCGACCACCACGACCAGGTCGCCCGGTTTGGCGTAGGCCTTCTTGCTCTTGTCTTTCGGCAGCAGGCCGATGTTTCCGCAATACACCAGCGGATTACCCAGATAGCGGTCGTCGAACCAGATTGCGCCGTTGATCGTGGGAATGCCCATGCGGTTGCCGTAATCGCGCACGCCACTCACCACGCCCTTAAATACTCGGCGAGGATGCAGCACGCCCTTGGGCAGATCCTCCATTTTGAAGTCCGGTCGGGCGAAACAGAAGACGTCTGTATTGGCCACGGGTTTGGCGCCCAGACCCGTGCCAAGAGGGTCGCGAATTACACCACCGATCCCCGTCGATGCCCCGCCGTAGGGCTCGATCGCGGACGGATGGTTGTGCGTCTCCACCTTGAAGCATACGGCGTGCTTGTCGTCGAATTCGATCACACCAGCGTTGTCCACGAACACGCTGATGCACCATTTCTTCTTCAGTTGCTCGGTGGCCCTGGCGATCGTCGATTTGAGCAGATTTTTGTACGTCTTTTTCCCTTCCGGACCTGTGTATTCCACGTCGCTCTTGAACGTCTTGTGCCCGCAGTGCTCGGACCACGTCTGCGCGATCGATTCGAGCTCAACATCCGTCGGATCGCGTCCGATGGCCTTGAAGTAATCCTGAATCGCCTTCATCTCGCTCAGATTCAGGAAGAGGTCCGCCTGCTTCGACAGGGTCAGGAGTTCCTCATCCGTCAGGTTCAACATGGGCACGTGGCGAAGGTGCAATTTGTACTCGTGCGGCTGCGGGGGCGGCTGGCTGCCCGCCGACCCGAACACCACCTGCTCGATGCACTCATTGGCCAGGATGCGCGAGCCGATCAGGCTCTTCTCGGCGTCGCTGAGGTCGCCGTCGAAAACGTACATCCGAGCCGTACGCACCTGCTCCACGTCGATTCCCAGCTGGCGAATAGCGCCTTCCGTCGATTGCGCCACGGGGTCCATGACGCCCGGTTGAAGGTGGACTTCGATCGTCTTGCCGTCGCTATGGGCGGGAACGTTCACCTCGGCTCGCGCCTGCTCAATGACCGAGTCGACCAACAGTTCGTTCACTACCTGCCGGATCTGCCCTTCCGACGCATCCGAAGTGATCAGAAAGATCCGGTGATACCCGACCTTCCGAACGCTGTCGATCCCAAAGTCCTTCAACTCATGCAAAACACTCGCTGCATGGGGGTCGTTGAACTCGTCTTTGCGTGAAATCTCAATTCGCCAAATACTCATGAAAAACTCCGACGATCCTAAAAATGTCACTATCGGCCATTGCCAATCGGTTAATAAGAACGACAATTATTACGCAAATTCCCGCCAACTTCAACCTTTTACATCAACGTGGACCGATGGGATGGCAACATCGTACGCTTCCGCTGTCAATGTTGCATCAACGTCGAACAACGGGATGGCAAGATTATACACCTCCTCTCACCATCACAAATGTCACTGAATCTTATTCTTGGGTTTCCAATGGCCGATTCCTCGATTATAATGCACCGATGATTTCCAAAGATGCATTTGTGGGGTCCATACTATGCCGAAGAATAGCACAATAACCGAAGCCGATCTTGCCCGGGCGAAAAAGTGCCTGGAGTGTCCCGTGTGCAATTATGCCCGGAAAAAGCAGCGTGGGATCATCTTCTGGTTCGTGACGAAGATCGAGCACCGACGCTGTCCATATTGCCGGGCGTACGAAAAGGTCTACGGACGAAAGGCCCATGAACGGATTCCGGAATCGCGAACGCAATGAACCCGCCAACGGTACAAGCGGAGTCGAATGCGGCGAACAATCGCTGCTTGCGGGGGGTGCGAGTCGTGGTTTGGATTCTTCTGATCCTTTTGACGGTTTATGTGGTACTCGGATACATCGTTCTGCCGTTCTTCTGGCGGCATTACGAGCATCACCCGGCCATGGCGGATGCGCCAAAGTTCACCGTCACCGGCGAGGGCATTCCCGGCGATCCGCTGAATGTCGGTCTGGTGGGCTCGAAGGAGGAGGTAATCCGAGGCCTACTCAAGGCAGGCTGGTCTCCGGCTGATCCGATCACCTTTCGTTCCAGCGTCCGGATCGTCGAAAGCGTGCTTCTTCACCGGTCGTATGAAGACGCCCCCGTGAGCAACCTGTACCTCTGGGGGCGCAAACAGGACCTGGCCTTCGAGCAACTCGTCGGCGGAAGCGCCAAGGAGCGTCACCATGTGCGTTTCTGGGAATCGAAGGAACTTGGTTCGGACGGTCGTCCCTTATGGATTGGAGCGGCCACCTTTGATCGGAAGGTCGGACTTAGCCATCGAACGGGACAGATCACGCATCACATTGCCCCGGATATCGACGCGGAACGCGACAAAGTTATCGGCGATCTTCAGAATGTCCGCCAGATCGTGAGAGTCTATCAAGTCACGGGCATCGGGCCTACGATCAGCGCCAGAAACGGTGGCGGCGACCGGTATTACACCGATGGTGAAGTTACGATCGGTGTGCTTTCACCTCAGAATACCGCCCAGACAAGCCCCCCTGTCGCGTTGCCAAGTCCGGGTCCGGTGAAGTTAAAGAACCGACTATGGTCCTGGGTTCGGAACTTACGCCGCTAGGCGCGCCGTCGGCACGAATATCGCGATCCTCGAACATCGATTTTTCTATTGTGACCCATTGGTCTCACCGGTACATTGAAAGGAGTACGAGGTATTGCGGATAACGATATAGTTGGAAGTATTAATGGCTGGTGTATGCAGGAAATTCGCAACTCCCGGCGCCGTGATTGTCGCAGTAGTCGTCACGGCGGCGGCGTGGCAGTATCGTACCACGTCGCTCCCCCGCAACTTCGCCGTGGTCGAGCCCGGTGTGCTGTATCGCGCGGGCGAGGGCAAGGTTTTTCAGATACAGAACGTCATCCGCGATTATCGTATCAAGACGATCCTGTGCCTTCGCAAGGTGCGAGTCCTTGAGGACGAACGGAAGATGGCCGAGGCCAACCAAGTCGCGTTCGTCTATCGTCCGATCGACAGCGAGAAACCCGTTCCCGAAAGCAAGTGTCTGGAGTTTCTGAAAATGGTGAAGGACCCCGCACGGACGCCAATTCTTGTGCACTGTGCCCAGGGCAAACACCGCACGGGTTTCTTTGTGGCCGTATATCGCATGGTGATTGACAAATGGCCCCTCGATCGGGCTTTGAAGGAAATGGAGAGTCACGGTTTTGACCTGAATTCACACACGAAGCTCATTGAAGGTCTTAAGGCGATCGACCCCGAGCGACTTCGGGAGAAATTGAGGAGCAATTCATGAGTCTGCCTTTTGAATTGAACGCCTGGACGGCTGTCGGCCTGCTCGGGCAATTCGCTTTCGGTTCGCGTTTCATCGTACAATGGATTGCCTCGGAGAAGCGAGGAACGAGCCATGTGCCGGTGATCTTCTGGTACCTGTCGCTGGTCGGCGGGATCATTTTGACGATCTACGCCGTGGGACAGAAGGATATCGTGTTCACGCTGGGCCAGGGCTTGGGCGTGTTCATTTACGTACGTAACTTGATGTTGATTCATCGTCGCCCGCTTGTGGCGGAAGCGACGCTCGAGGTTCAAACCAATGCCCGCGGACACGTTTCTGATCGTTAATGCCGATGACTTCGGGTGGACCGAAGGGATCAACGACGGGATTATCGAGGCCCATCGCAGCGGCATACTCACGAGCGCCACGCTGCTGGCGAATGCCCGGGCCACGGTCCATGCGACACATCTGGCGAGGTCCAATCCGAGCTTGTCCGTGGGCGTACACCTGTCGTACAACCTCGGCGAGCCGCTCCTGGAATGGTCGGAACTGAACACGTTGTATGAGCGGGACGGGCGCCCCAGGTTTTCGCTTCCGAGCCTCTGGCTAAACGCGATGCTTCGACCCAAGGTCCGCCGCCAGTTGGAGCGACATTTCCGCTCGCAGATCGAACAAGTGGCGCGTCTGGGGATTGAGATTACACATCTCGACACGCACAAACACGTGCATTTCTGGCCCTCGGTTTTTGAAATTGTTGCCCGCCTGGCGGCCGAGTATAAGATCCCGGCTGTGCGACTGGTCCGGGAGGATCCGATGGACTTTGGACCAACGGCAGCCAAAACGCGGACCGTGCTGGCCTTTCTGTACTGGACTTCCCTGGTAAATCTGTATAAAGTAGCTCGATACAATCTGCATTGTCCGGATCGGTTTGTCGGGATCATTCAGACCGGGCATTGGACACGACATTCGTTTATGGACGTCGCCCGCGCCTTGAAGCCCGGGGTCACCGAAATCATGACCCATCCGGGCCACCCGGACGGGCTGGAAAACGAGCCGACCCGGCTGGTCGAATCACGTCGGGATGAGTTGAAGATGCTGACGCATCCGGTGGTGAAGGAGTTTTTTCTGCAATGTCAATTGAAAGTGAAGTTGATCGGCTATCGGGAGCTTCCCTGCCTCGGGTAGAAGTCTCACTGGTCCTGCCGGTCTATAACGAAGAAGATGCCATCGAGGAGTTGTATCGCCGTCTGACCACCGTAATGGAAAAGACACATCGGTCCTACGAGATCGTCTTCATTGACGACGGCAGTCGCGACAAAAGCGTTCAGATCATCAAGCAATTCGGCGCAAATGACCCCCGTGTGCGTTTGTTGGTTCTCCGCCGCAATTTCGGCCAGACACCCGCCCTGGCGGCAGGGTTCGACGCGGCCTGCGGAGAAATCATTATCGCCATGGACGCCGACCTCCAGCACATGCCCGAAGAGATTCCGCACTTCCTCCGAAAGATCGACCAGGGGTACGATATCGTTTCGGGATGGCGGGCCCGCCGCGTGGATAATTTCTGGATTCGGCGAATTCCCTCGCTGCTGGCCAACCGGATGATGAAGTACCTCAGCGGAGTGGAATTGCACGATTTCGGCACAACTTTCAAGGCATATCGGGCGGAAGTGATCAAAAACGTTCGCCTGTACGGGGAACTGCACCGATTTATCCCCGCCCTTGCCAGCGCAATGGGGGCACGCATATATGAGATCCCCATCAAGAACATCAATCGACCGTTCGGTGAGAGCAAATACGGCATCGGTAGAACGATTCGCGTTCTGTTCGACCTCATGACCGTCAAATTCCTGCTCAGCTACCTCGGTCGGCCGCTGCAATTCTTCGGACTCCTTGGGCTGGGAACCTTTGCTCTCGGATTTCTCCTGGCAATCTATATTCTGATCGACAAGTTTGCCTACGGGCACAGTATCTTTCAGACGCACGGACCGTTGGCATTGCTGGCGATTCTGCTCGTGATCATCAGCACGAGTTTTGTTTCCATGGGCCTCCTGGGCGAGGTACTTTCCCGCATCTATCACGAGTCCACGGGCCGGCGAATCTACTACGTCCGTGAATACTGGCAAGGGCATGACAACCAAGGAGTGTCGCAGTGAAGGCGACGACACACATCACGATCGACAAAGTGAACACCAGTTTCGAACGCGAAAAACTTGCCCACTCCTTTGGTTTCAAAGGCGGTTTTTTAAGCGAGCTTTGGCAGTCCGTTGCTTACATGACAAGTTCCGCGGGCAAATTCGGACTTGGCCTGTCGACTCAGAGCATTCTATGGTCCGACGCCCAGGTCTTCGCGGCGAATTCGGAAAGCGGCGGAAATGCCCTCATGTTCGCCGTAAGCCAGTTCGCGCTGAACCTCGCCAGGGGAACGACCTTCAGCAATCCCATCGACCTTCTCAAGGACATCCTTCCCGAAACATATCAATATGCCAAGAAAATCACCAACCGGCGAGATCTGCGTCTCACCTTCGCCCTCAACGCGCTGGTCGGATTTGACAACGCCGCGTGGATGCTCTACAGCCAGGAGAACCAGCTGAATAATTATGATGAACTCATCGGCACAGATTATCAAAAAGTGCTATCGCATGAGCATCGCCAGATGTGCTGCATTCCGCTGATCTCCTACGGCGTTTCGATCGACGACGTTCATCGGCTGGCGAAATCCGGGTACTTCATTCTTAAGATCAAGGTCGGCTCGGACCCGGACAAGGACGGAAATCCGGACAAGATGCTCGAGTGGGATAAGGCTCGCATCGAGGCCGTACACAAGGCCGTTGCCGACGTCCAAACACCCTATACCGATACGGGCAAGGTCGCATACTATCTCGACGCCAACGGGCGGTACGATTCCAAGGACCGCCTCCGCCGGTTGCTTGATCACGCCAGGAAAATCGGGGCGTTTGAACAAATCATCCTGCTCGAAGAACCCTTCCCGGAGCAATGCCATGAGTCGGTGGGCGATCTCGGTGTCCGCGTGGCGGCCGACGAAAGCGCGCATTCCGATAAGGACGCCAAGGCACGAATCGAGATGGGTTACGGGGCGATTGCGCTCAAGCCCATCGCCAAGACCATGTCCATGAGCCTGAAGATCGCGAAACTCGCGAAGAAGGCAGGCGTGCCCTGCTTCTGCGCGGACCTGACGGTGAACCCCATTCTCGTCGAGTGGAACAAATGCTTCGCGGCGAGACTCGAGGCCCTTCCGGGCGTGAAGATCGGCGCGTTCGAAACCAACGGGGACCAGAATTACAGGAACTGGGACGTCATGTGTTCATACCATCCGTTCGCCGGACGAGCCTGGACCAAACCACACGGTGGTCTGTTTATCCTCGACGATGACTTCCACGCCAAATCCGGCGGAATTCTCATACCCTCGGAACACTATCTGTCGCTGGTGAAATAGCTTCGGACATTACCACATAAGGAAGAATTACTGTGCGGAAAACTCGAGGTTTCACGTTGATTGAACTGTTGGTCGTTGTGGCCATTATCACGGTTCTGCTTGGACTGCTCCTTCCCGCATTGGGCGAGGCACGAAAGCAGAATGGACGCGCCGCTTGCGGGTCGAATCTTCGCCAAGTCGGACTCGCCTTCGATATGTATCGCCTGGAGTACCGGGATGTCTATCCGTGCGCAAACGACCCCGTGAATTCCACGAAGGGTTGGTGGCTGTGGATGGGCCGAGGCTGGCGACCAGTGCTACAGCCGTATATCGCCCCGAAGCTCGATGCCAATAATCCTCAGATTCTCCTGTGTCCGCAAGACACATCCTACGACATTAAACACATCAAGGACTATGAAAACACCAGCTACGCTTACACGATGAGTTTCTACCATACTCCGGCACAGATCAACCAGACGTCCAGTTCCGCCGATACGTATACGAACCCCAAGCCGGGCGCAGCAGTCCAACCGCAACAGGTTGCCTATCCGTCGAGAAAAATTCTCGCGGGTGAATGGTTCAGCAATCATCAACTGGTTTTCGGCGACTACAATAAAGAGCCCGGATGGTGGAGCTGGGACGGATCGCGAAATCACCTTTTCGCCGATGGGCACGTGGAATACCTGGCGGCGAAAAAAATCAAGCCTGCCCGTGACGGCTTTCCCGACCCGAATCTGACGCAAGACGGGGTCGAGGGAAGCGACCTTTAGCCGCCTACGGCGCTCAGCCCCTTACTGCCCGAAAGATGTCCAGGCATTGACGAAGCAGATCCTCGAGCCACGTCAGGGGCAGCACCGTGGCCTTGTCGGAAAGGGCCTTTTCCGGCTGATCGTGTACTTCGAGGAATAATCCGTCTGCGCCCGCCGCAACTCCGGATCGGGCCAAAACCGGCCCCATGGTACGATCGCCGCCGGAGGACTTTCCCGCCGCCCCCGGCGAGGCAGCTCCATGCGTAGCGTCCATCAGGACCGGACAGCCGGTCTGATGCATCCATTCCACGCTCCGCATGTCGACTATCCACCAGTTGTATCCGAAGAAATTTCCCCGCTCGGTCAAGGCAACACTGTTGGCTCCGGCGGTCCTGAGCTTCTCGACCGCATTGTTCATTTCCCAGGGTGCCATGAACTGGGCCTTTTTAACGTTAACGGTCTTTCCCGTCTTCGCGGCGGCGAGCAACAGATCCGTCTGGCGGGCAAGAAACGCGGGGATCTGGATAATATCGAGCACCTTACCCGCGGGCTCGGCCTGCGATACCTCATGGATATCGCTGACGACCGGAACCTTCAGCCGGTCCTTTACCGTCGCAAGAATCTCCAAGCCTTTTTCCAGACCCGGACCTCGATACGATTCGATACTGGATCGATTGGCTTTGTCAAAGCTGGCTTTGAAGACGAAGTTGATGCCGAGCTTGTCACAGACGCTTTTCACCGTCTCGGCAATCTTCAGGCAATGCTCCAGCGACTCGATGACGCAGGGACCAGCGAGAAGCACCATTCTTCCTGACTTTCCGCCCGCGGCATAGGGTCCGATCTGTCCTGTTGGAAGCGTCAATGACGGTACTGTTTCGCTCATCAGTATTCTTCTCCTGAAATCATCTATACGTCTTGCTCGTGTATCCTATCCCGGCGGCAAAAGGACATGCATCGCACGGGGAATGACATTGTATTCCGCGGGCAGGCACCCGGCGGGATCACCGTCCGTTTCCAGGGGAACAGGGTAATCGGACGTCACCTTGACCCGCTTCACCTGACGATAAATCACCTTCGGATGCTCCAGATGCGTTCCCTTCACCGTTCGCCACGCGTGACCAAGGAGCTCCGTTTGATGCTCACATAAGTAGATGCAGACATCGAGGAGTCCGTCGTCGTATTTCGCGTTCTTGCAGATTCTCAACCCTACGGCGTACCTCGGAATATTGGAGACAAAGACCAATCCCCGTCCGTTTCGCACGAGGATTTCGTCATCTGCTTCGACCGTCATGGCTGGGAAACCGTACTCCCAGAAGGTCCGCCAGATCGGCCAGAAATAGGTCAGATGCGTGATATTGCCGGTCCGAAACCGGTTCAGGTGCAGCAGTACTTCCGCGTCGAATCCCACTCCGGAAAGCAGCAGATAATGCCGGCCGTTGACCTGGGCCATATCGATGATGACACGGCGACCCCACTTGATGGTCTGAACAAACTGTTCGAGATTCGGAACGATACTCATTTCCTTGGCAAAGAGGTTCTCCGTCCCCGCGGGGAAGATGGTCATGGGGACATGTGATCTGGCCAGGCCGTCGGCGACCTCGCGAACCGTTCCATCGCCTCCCGCGGCGACCACCAGGTCGTATTTTCGGCCCCGAACGCGGGCAATTCGGGACGCGTCGCCCGGTCCGGCGGTAAATACGACATCCGCCTCGAACCCTTCAGCGTCGAGTCGTGTCTTGATCGCCGCAGGCAATTCCCGCGAACGGGAATAGCCGGAAATCGGATTAATGATAGCCAACACTTTCTTGGACATACTTCCCTACGATTTGGGTCGTCGCGCAACTCAATTGATTATAGAGGGATCCCTGCTGCGAAACAAATCCTATTTGCCTCATCCCGCGTTCTCATCCCGCTACGGTCTGATGCGATACAGGTAGGAATCGCCCTCAAAACCGTCGGATCCGATGATAAACGCACGATACATGTGCAGGACGATATCGCCATTCTCCCGGTCCTCGTGGGCCAGGAAATTCGAGAGGAACATTCGCTCGTCCTCCCCCGGCTGGCGGTCGTCTGCGACGAACACCGTATCCCGCCTCAGCAGACCGCTCTTCGGATCGACCTCGGCAATCACGAACGGATACCGAGGTCCGTTGCCCTTCGGGTTTTCCGGCGTGATATTGCCCAGCCAGTAATACTTCCCGTTCGAGTGCGCGAGGAGTTGGGAGCAGCTGCTCGGGGAAAAGAATCTCGTTCCGTCGGTGTACGTCCAGGGTTTGAGTCTGGACCACGTGTACCCGCCGTCGCCGGAAATCGAATACCACTTGTATCCGGGCAGATGCGGTTTGACATCGTTGCTGCCCCGAATGACCATGAGGATTCTTCCGTCGGGCAACTCGGCAAGCGTCGGCTCGATGGCTCCGCGGGTGGACACATCGGGCTCATTGGCCACAACCTGGGACATCTCCCATTCGATTCTCAGTCCCTCCTTCCAGGTGCCAATGAAGACGGCGCACTCGTGATAGGTGTATCCCCCGCCGGGATTGTAGTATTCGCCATCCGGACCGATAGGCGAAGTCTGCACGGGCAGAAGAATCTTGCCGGCGCGCGTTCGAATAAAGCCGCTGCCCAGATCGCCCAACATGACACTGTTCTTGCCGACCCATACGCCGTGGCACGGGTGTTCGGGGGTGTACGGTCCTTTCTGAATGATCTGTTCTTCAATAGCGTTGGTACGACCACCGTCGGTCGAAACGGCGTACTTGAGATACCACGTCTTGAGACCCTCCAAAGGATCATCCGTAGGAAGAACGCCCTCCAGGATCGCCGTCACGAGACGGTCGTTCGTCGGGTCGGGGAAACCCGGGAAGTAATACTGACGCCGGGTCCCCTCCGCGCTCCTGGTAAATACCGGAATCGACTCCGGCTCGGACCACGTACGTCCGTTGTCGCAAGAGAATAAACGATGGCAGTAATCTACCGTATCGGATCGCGTCAAGATGCTTCGCCACGCCATCTTCTCGATCCCATCGCGATGGGTGTAGAACGCATACGCATGCGCCAACTGGCCGGGTCCGGGTGATTTGAAGAATACGCTTCGGTCTTCAAGACGCATTGCCTGTCTCCTGCTATACACTGACGCTCATTCATGAACGGTCTCATCATAGATCGTTTCTTGACAGAATGCCAACGCCATTTATAGAATGCCCGTGTTTACTTGCATGGAGCCACCATGGTCAATCCGGTTGTTATCACGCAGGCGTCCGCTTCCGATTACGACGAACTGATGCGGATGCTCCTGACATGTTTCAGTATCCAGAGTCCCAACCATCCGCCCTTCGATGTTCTCTTTCCCGATCTCTATTCGCACACGCCCGCCGACATGGCCAACAATTTCCTCGTCCGCGACGGCACGAAGATCGTCAGCAATGTGGGATTGTTTCCCGTCTTCCTGAACTTGTGCGGCCGAGTCGTGGAGATCGGGGGGATCGGCGGGGTCAGCACGCTGCCTGAGTATCGCGGGCAGAACCTGATGCAGACGATCATGGACCACGTCCAGCGGACAATGCATGAACGAGGGTATCCTTTCGGATGGCTCGCGGGCGACCGGCGGCGATACTCGCCGTGGGGCTACGAGCTTTCGAGTATGTTCTACAAGTTTCACCTGGGTTCCCGGGGTCCGGGATTCGGCAAGTACGTGGGCAAGCTGCAGGGCAAGGTTCGGGAGGGAAATGTTGACGATCTCGACTGGTCCACCCTGTGGCGTCAGGCGCAGAGCAACCCGTTCCTGACGGCCTGTGGAGAGGAAAAGCTCCGTCTGAAATACAAACGGATCGACCAGAAGGTGATCATGGTCGATGGTGAACAGGGCGCCCATATCCTGGTGCATGACGACGGCAAAGACCGTAATGTCCGGGGTTACGCAGGCAATCCGCAGACACTGGGAGCCCTTCTGGCCCAGAAGCTTAAAACGGACTGGCCTCTCGCATTCGCATATCTGCCCCTGCACCCGCATGCCTTTTCCTCCGTATTCGACGACTTGATGCAATGGTTTGAGATTCCGATCATCGGCTCGTACGCGATTCTGGACCTCGCCAAGACGTTTGAAGTCTTCCTCCCGCACTTCAATGAACGCATCGCCGGCATGGGAATCAAAGGGATCGTCCGACTCATCATGGGATCCGCGAGAGAACTTCCCCGGCAGCAAGTCGTTCTGGAAGCGGACGGCAGGCAGATGCACATCGCAAGTGATTCTGGTTTGGCCACCGTTACGACGGTCGAGTTGACGTGCATGCAGATGTCGGAGTTGCTCTTTTCTCCGAAGACGATTGGATGGTCGAGCCGTCTTGACGATCGTGCAAAATGGCTGGCGGCGCTGATGCCGGTACCGGTCTTCTTTCCCTGGATATACTACGTGTGACGGCCGGATCAGTACTGCAGAGGATCTACTTTTTGTTTTGGGGTCCGCTTTCGCTTTTCCTTGGCCGGTGCGGACGTTGGCGATTCCTCTGCGCTCTGTCCTCGCGATGCCCAGAATTCCGCCAAACGGGACGGTTTGTACCAGTGTGGAAGCTGACTTGGCTTGATTCTCGGCCATAGTCCGCGGAGGTTGTCCCTTGCTTCCTTCTCCAGTGCCTGAAACTCCATCAGCCGAGGGTGTTTGAAGCGTGTTTCCGCGTACGCAAATCCGTTCTTGATCGCCAGTTCGTTGTACATGCGACCATCCGCAAGATACACATACGCCAGCAGCCGCCCGAACTTATCGCGAGTATATCCTTCCACCAGTTCCAAGCGTACCTTCTTGCCGGCCATAAGCTTTCTTCCGAATTCCGCTGCTTCATATCCGTAGAACATCGCCGGCTTGTCGAAATGCGGAATTTCCGGCGTATCGATACCCCAGAGCCGAATCCGGGTATACGCCTGACGCTTGCGTGCCTTGATATCTGAAATATTCACATCGATCGTATCGCCATCGACCACCTTGACCGCGGTGAAAACCTGGTTGTTATAGCGGGAAAAATCATCCATGCCCACAGGCTGGGATGTCGCCGGAGCGGATGGGATGCCCTGACCTTTGTCCGTACCCTTCTCTTGGCCCCAGGGACACATCCGAATCAACAAGACGGCAGCCAGGACCGCGCCGACCGCCAATCGCGTCAGCATTACTCGCCTGGAACGCAGTTCGCCCAAACTATCTCTCCGACCGGACGGTGAGTTCATGTCAGCGTCTCGGTCTCGGTGCTTCCGGAAGGGCGAGAGAGACGGGTCTAGACCGCAGCACTTGCTTGTCCGTACGAACAAACTCCGCCTGCAGGAACACTCCTGGCCCGGTCGGCCTGAGGTTTCCCCAGTAGATTGACATTTGATGCCCAATGAACCCGAACCGCTGCCGAACCACCGCGCGAGTAAAATCCTCCTGACTGACCTTCCAGGTATACATCTCCTGATTCACAAACGGACCGGATTCGGTGCGTACTCTGCGATATAGATGAAATATTACGCTCCCCTTCCCAGCCACGTACTCCGGCTGGCCCGGTCGCAGCAGCATGACGCGAACAAGAGCGCCGTCGGGCTCATGATCACCGTCCTCATCGATCAGCGGAAGATCGACAAGCAGGGAAATGTGAACGATGTCCTCATAAAACGTCGGAGGACGATCCGCCGGGTTGGTGGTTGTACGGTTCGCCTCCTGGCATCCCGGCAGACCCGCGGTGAGAACAAACACCACCGACACCATGAATGGAGCCTTGTTCATAGCTACCCTTGGAAAATGTCGTTACTGATCACACGTTCGATTGAACGCTCTGAACAACTGTTCGTTGCATCGCGGCTTATCGAAGAGCTTCTGGCCGGACTCCACCTGGATTTCCTCGACCTGCTCACCGGGCCGCACCGTCGCCGGCTGCGTGCAAGCAGGTTGCGTGGTCACCACGAACCCCTCTTCGTCGAATGTCTGTTGCAGCCGTCCCATGAGACGGGATTCGCGAATTTCCCGCGGCAGCAATTCGAGGAGATCTCGTTCATCCTCGGAGATTGCCCGAGCCTTGCCGACGCTGTCGACCAGCTTCGGAGTCAGGATGATCAGCAGTTCAGATCGCGACTCGGTATCCACGATGCTCTTGAACGCCAGTCCAAGGAGCGGAATGTCGCCCAGGAATGGCACCTTCACCTCTCGGTGATCCATCCGCTTGGTAATCAACCCACCAATGACCACCGTCTCGCCATCTTTGATGGTCACAATGGTCTTGGCTGTGTTCTTGTTGATGATCGGGGCACTCAATCCCTCGGAAATCTGAACGTTCGAGGTACTCAGAGATGAGATTTCCGGTTCCACTTCGAGAATAACGTATCCTTCAGGGTTGATGTGCGGAACGACCTTCAGAATAACGCCTACCTTCTCGTACTGAATAGTCGTCGTCACGTTTCCGGTGTCAGGAGAAATATTCGAGCCCGTCGGATAAGGAACTTCCTGTCCGATTTGAATGCTGGCTTCGGCATTGTCACGGGCCATGATCTGAGGTCTGGACAAGACCTGCAGCTTTCCGTCCGAGTTCAAGGCCCGCAGAAGCAGGTTGAAGTCTTCCCCGTGCAGAGAGAAGACAAATCCCGCGGGTCCCGCACCACCGGAGGCTCCGATATCCGTACCGACCACCACATCGTGTCCAGGTCCGATGCCCGGCGCCGTCTGCGCCTTGGCGAACGACAGGGCCTGCCCCCCCGCCTCGCACCCCCACTCGATGCGTCCATCAAGCGTCACTTCAGCGATCATGGCTTGAATCATGACCTGGGAAGGCGCCTGATCAAGTTCGTCGATGATGCGGCGTACCGCGGCAAAGTAACGAGGTGACGCCTGCAGGATGAGCTTTCGCGAATCCGTATCGGCGACCACGTTCACCTGTTGTTCCAGGAGGCGCTCCGGCGCCAACCCCTGCTGGCCATAGACTTCCTGGTACATCTTCACCCGATTCTGGATCAGCGTTTCCACGGCCTTCTGAACGGTGTCGGCCTTGGCGTTCTTCAGCGGAATCACTTCCGTCTGTTGTTGCTCAATCGCCTTGGCATCGAGTTCCTTGATGATCGATTCCACCATCTTCAGGTATGTGGAACTGCCACTGAGAATCAGGGAGTTCGTCCGCGTGTCGGCCGTCACAGCCAGACTCTCTTTTTCCAGCTTGGACCCTTCTTCAGTCGAAACGGCTGTGGCTTCCATTGCAATCGCAGGTCCGGTTGTGGTGAACCGCGTGGGCACCTGGCTCGTCCCGCCGCTCTTTCCGATGCCGAAGAGTTCCTGAACGACTTTCTTCATCTGTTCCGCATCGGCGTTGACCAGAGCAATGACCCGGATTTCCACCGAGGGAGCCACAGCGTCAATTGTCTTGACCAGCTCTTCGATCAGGCTGATCGTGTCCGACGGGGCCACGGCCAGCAGCAGATTGCTCGTCTTGTCTCCATAAACAAAGACCTGATCCTTCAACGCTCGCTGCACCAGCGATTTGCCCTCAGGCGTTTGACGGATGAATTCCAGGATCACCGCCTGCTTCAGCCCCGCCTGCTCCCGGGTCGGGTTCAGCAGTTGCGTAATCGCCTGGGCCAACTGGCTGGCATCCGCCGACTGCAGCGGAATCACCGCCAACTGCATCCTCCGCGTGATCACCGCGTTGTCCAACCGATCCACCAGGTCTCTTATCTCCGAAAGCGTCTTCTTGCCCGCGGATACGATCAGCGTATTGCTCCGCAACTCCGGAATGATCACGGGCGTGGTGGCCGGGAACGCCGGCTTGGTCTCCGTGGGCACCGCCTTTACCTGGTTTCGTTCCTTGAAGAATTTGTCCAGCAACTCGGCCATGGTCTGGGCGTCAACCACCTTCAGCGGTATCAATGTCGGCGCCGCCCCCACCTCCGGGGGAACATCGAGTTTCTTAACCAGTTGGCTGATCGTGTCGAACTCATCCTTCGACGCGCTGACCAGCAACATGTTGATTCGCTCATCGGCTCGGATGATGACCGTTGATTTCTCCGCCGCCCGGTTGGCGCCAAGGGCTTTGGCCCGGTTCGCGCGGGCCGTCATAATATCTTCCAGCAGTTTACTCAGGTCTTTCGCGCTGGAGTTGGCCAAGCCTATCGTCCGGATCGGGTAAACCGTGTTCGGATTCTCCTGGTCCAGTTGACGGACCAACACTTCCATCAGGGCTAGGCTGGCTTCATGTCCGCTGGCGATCAGCGTATTGCTCGCCTTATCGGCTGCTATGGTAACATTATAGACGAGCGCCTGCCCTGTTGTGTTTTCAGGCACGCCTACCGCATGCTCCGTACCCGGAGTCTTCGTCAGACTCTGCCCCTTGGAGAACACGGCGTCCAGTGCCTTTCGGACATCATCGGCGTCGGCGTGCTTCAGCGGGAAGATGCGTACAAACAAGTTCTCAGCCAACGGAACCTTGTCCAGAGTGGTAATGAGCTGGCGAAGGACCCGGTTGTTCTCAGCTGTCGAAAGCACCAGAATGGACTGGGACGGACGATCCGGGATAATCTTGATTGGTTTTTCCAGATCCAACGTCGCCTTTTGCCCCGCTTTCTCCATGGTCACCAGAAGCCGGTTCACCAACTCCTGCGACTGGCCCGCCTGACCGCCCTTCGCGGCAGGAGAAGCCAACCCGGAAAGGATCTTCCCGATCGCTTCCGCATCCGCCTGCTTCAGGCGGACGACATCCAGAATGGCCGTCGCGAACGAAGGCACCGTATCCATTGTCTGAATCAACTTACCGATCTGATCCAGATACGTCGGCGGGGCCGTCACGATGATGGTGTTCGTTCGATCATCGGCAGACACACTGAACGGAAGCTGCGTGATGCCCCTTGCCGCCATGATCTGCTGGAGCATGGTCTGCAGCTGCGGCACAAGCTGGGACGCCCTTGCATTTTTCAGCGAGTAGACGCGGAAGTCCATCTGCGGAATCTGTTCCTGCGCGTCCAACTGGGTCACGATCTGCCGGATCTCGTCAAGAATCTCCGGACTGGACGACACGATGATCGAATTCGTCGCGGTATCGGGAGTCAGTGTTATGGGCGGGAAACCCTTCGGCATCGGACGATTGGCGAACAATCGCCCCACCACCTCCGCCAGTTCCGTCGCCCGAGCATTCTTCAGTTTGAAGATTTCGACTTTAGGCGTCGGCCTCGCCTGATCCAACATGCCGAGCAATTGCTCGATTACCTTGTAATCCTGCTCCGTCGCGTCGATAACCAGTGCGTTCTGTTCCGGCACGGCCGTGATTTCCACGCTACCCGTGACTCTGTCGGCAATCGTCTTCAGTTCTTTTACATCCGCGGTCGTTGGAGCTGCTCCAGAGGCCCCTTTGGTCGATCCCGGCTGAACAATAGTCTTGCCGAATCGCTTCTCTGTATCCTTGGCTCCGAATGCAGGAGCAGTCGTGGTTCCGAACGGGATCGGTGTAGGCATGATGACAATAGACGGTTTGCCTTGCGATTGCGCCGGTTGCTTCCGCTGCGCCTCGAGCATCTGTTGAATGATGGCCAGTTTCATCGACCGTTCCGGTTCATTCCCCACCAGCGGGCCCTGCTTCTTCCGCGCGGGCCGGGTGGCGGCCGATCTCGTCGTTACATGCGACATGGCACGGCGGGTCGTCTGTCCCATCGCCGCGCTGTACAGAGCAAATCCGACCTGGTTTCGCAGACCCGGCAGTCCGTGGAATTTTGGCCAGACGCTCGTCTGCCCCGGCGGCAGGAGCTGCTCCAGAAGCTGCTTGGCCTGGTTCGGATCCATGTTCCTCAGTGGAATCACGAACCTGCGGCGTTCGCCACCCGACGAACGCACCGACTCGAGCCGGTCCACCAAGCTCTTCACCTGCTCATACTGCCGGCTTGTACCCGCGACGATAAGACTGTTCGTCCGTTTATCGAAGGAAATGGCAATCGTCTGGGGCGACAGTCCTCGCTGGCTTGCCAGGGTGTTCTCTGCTTGCTGCATGACGTTCTGGATCATCGGCGCGAGTTGCTCGGCCTTTCCGTTCTTGAGGGGCAGGATGCGAACTTCCATGCCCGCGCCCTCGGGCTTATCCAGCGACTCGATCACTTCCGCAATATCGCGATAACGGGAACGCCCACCCGCGACAATGACACTGTTACTGGTCATGTCGTAGGAAACTTTCATCTCCTGGCCCGGAACGCCGCCAAACATGGGGAACGCCCCGGGAGTCATCTGCATCTGCTGCCGGAAACGCCGTCCGTTGCCCCCGCTGCCCCCAAACAAATCCATGATGTTCCTCGCCACGGCGTCCGCCCGAGCATACTTCAGGCGGTAAATCTTCACGGCTTCTATGTCCGCCTGATCCAACTGTCCCACGAACTCTTCCACCGTCTGGAAGTCACGCGGATCCGCCCTCACAACGACGGAATTCGTTTGCTCCACCGGGATGGCTCGGATACGTCTGGCTGCGGACGCCTGTCCCTGCCGTTGCTGCGGCTGACGGGTTCGCTGCTGTTGCTGCGCCCCCGGAGGCAGATTCTGAGTCTGAGGATTCGGCTGCGGTTGCGGCTGGGGTGGCACTAGCTGACCCATGACCGGAATCTCGTTGAATAACGATTCCAGACTCAAAGCCACGTCGCTTGGACTGGCGTACTTCAAGGTGTACACCTTGAATTGCACGTCGGCCTGTACATCAGCAGTCAAATTCGCAATCTGCTTGTCGATTTCTTCAATATCTTTCGGCTTTCCACGAATGATGAGCGTATTATTGCCCTTGTCGACCCCGATCGTGACCATCGCCGCGCCGGGTCGCGTGGTCAGGGGGATGCTCTCCGGCCGTTGACTCAGGAAGCTCTGCCATCCGCTCCGGGCATTGGACATATTCACGTCTACGAGATTCACCCGCGTTCCCGCGATCTGCGGAACGATCACATTGAGCATCTGCGCCAGGCGCTCGGCGGAAATCTTCTGGATCGGCCGAACCGCCAGTATCTCCGGCACCTGCTGCGCCATTTTGTCTACCTGTTCTGCCAGTTGGCGAACGCGTTCGATTTGCTTAGGCTGGCCCGTGACGATCAAATAATTCCCGCTCTCGGCAGCGTCAATCTGGGGCAGATTCTTCGTATTCGTCGTCCCGGCGCTGAGCATGGACGACACCTGGTCGGCCACCTCCGTCGCCGACGCCGTCTTCAACGTAATGAAAGCGACGTTGTTGGACGTCATTTCCATCGGTTCCGAATGATCGGCGGTCTTGATCAACTGCTCAATGGCTGAGATCACCCCGGCGCCACCGCTGATGAACAAAGTATTGGACCAGGGCTCGGACACGACTTTAAGCGTCGGTTCCTTACCCATGTACAAGTCTTGAATCATCTTGGCCAGATCATCCGCCTGCGCGTATTTCAGCGGATAGGATTTGATCGCACTGGTGGTGCGGATCTGCTCGTCGAGTTCGCGAATCAGGTTGACAGCCTCATCGACCGACGACTTCATCCCGGTAACCAGAACGGTATTGGCTTGGACATTCCACGAGATTTCCGCCCGGGCCTCGCCGGTCGGCGAGCGACGCGTCGCGAAAGCGCCCCGGACCGCGGAAGCAACTTGCTCCGCGTTCGCATACTTCAGTTTCACCAGTTCCGTGACAGTCTTGCTGCCCGGTGTTGCCTTTAGTTCGTTGATCGTCTTTTCGATGCGATCCAGCTTGTCAGCCGGCCCCGCGACCAGCAATGTCCTGGCCACCGGATCGGCACCAAAGGTCACGTTCCCCTGCCGAGCGAACATCTGCTGCAGCGTCCCCGCCAAACGGTTGACGTCTACGTCTTCCATCTGGTACACCCGCACTACAGGCACGCCCTTGCCTTCCTTGGCCGCCGCGTCCAGTTCGCTCAAAAGCGATTTCATGTCGTCCAGGTCACTCGCCGTCGCCCAGGTCACGATCGAATTGCTGATCTGGTCGGCCGCCGCCGGAACCTCCCGTCGGGCGCTCCGATAGAACGGTGTGAGCACGTCGCGCATAACCTCCTCGACCCTTGCGGTCTTCAGAGGAATGACCGTCAGACGCGTGGTTACCGTCGGCTTGTCCAACACCTTGATCATCTGCTCCGCCTGATCGACCAGCGTGCGTGAACCCGCCAGGACAATACTCCGCGTGGCTTCGTCCCCGCGAACGGACATGGTCATCTGCGACCGACCCGAACGGTCGGCCCGCTGCCGGACGCTCTCATTGAGTACCATCTCAATCGTCTG
Source organism: uncultured Phycisphaerae bacterium (assembly GCA_964563935.1). Lineage (GTDB taxonomy): Bacteria > Planctomycetota > Phycisphaerae > JAAYCJ01 > JAAYCJ01 > JBAZZQ01. The sequence continues at coordinate 29,308 of CAZLZE010000001.1, forward strand.
GATAGATCCAAACTGGATCGGAATTCGCACGGCCTTGATGTTCCCCGCCTCTTCCTGAACGTCGAGCATATCGACGATCTTGTTCACTTGGCCGATCATGGCGGTGTTGCCCCGTACCACCAGCGTCCCTGTAATATCGTCCGCCGCGATCTGCATCGCCGACTCACCACCGCGAATAACGTTCGCCGAACGCGGTCCCGCTCCCGGTTCGCCCAATTGCACGTTTCCCGGACCAACCACACCGGATGCCGGCATCATCGTCCGCAGAATCCGTTCCAGAGCGGTCGGAGAAATGTACTTCGGTTTGAACACCTTCATATCCAGGCCGGCTTCGCTCGTCTTCAGGCCGGTGTCCAACTTTTTCGCCAACTGAATGATCTTTCGAACCTGGCTGGCCAATCCGACGATCTGAATCTGGTTCGTCGTCCGCCAAGCCGCCAGTTTGACCTCGTTCACGGGCAGAGCATCCGCCAGCAGGTTCGTCAATTCTTCCGCCGACAGATTGTCGACCCGGAAGAAGACCCGGACGACCTGTGTCGCCGAGACATCGGACGTCATAAAGCTTTCGGCGTTCACAAAATCGACAATATTATCCCGCAGAACATCTGGAAATTTGGAGATGCGGAGATGATCCTCCGTCCTCGCCACAACCACGCCTTTGTCTTTCAGCAGGAGGTTCAGCTCCTCCAACGCCTCATTCAGCGTCATTTTCTTGCGGCTGAAGTACGTTACCGTTCCCTGGATGTTGCGGTCGCCCAAAATGGGAAGCCCGCTGATTCGCTCGATGAAGTCGAAAACCGCGGAGTAGGGCGCGTTGTTGAAGCAGAATTGGATGGCTTTCTCACCTGCAGGAAGCGTTGTGGGAACAGGACAGGATTCCTCAATGCGCGGTGAGGCCTGCGCCGTTGCGACCGGTCCGCGGGCAGGATTAACCATCTGTGCCGAGGGCGCCGCTTGCGTCGTTGTTCGCTTCGGTCTTCGTGACCGGATCAGTTGGCGCAGTTGGTCGATATCCGGAGGGGGTGGGACTGGTTCACCCGGCTGCTGCCCCCGCACTGCCGGTTGCGTTCTGGCGGCCCCTTGATTGGCCTGCTTGTTTCCTCGCGTCGGCCTGGTACTGGTCGGACGCTGTGCAAACAACTCAATCGGGAAAATGACAGCGGCCGTCATACACGCAAGCCGGATATATATTGAGATCCTCATACCATCCATGTGCATTCTCCCAACTATATCGTACTTGCGACTATTTCTCATAAGTTGTTACTCTCTTACATTTTCCAGAAAAAGGGGCAATATTCCAGAAAATTCGTCTCCTTTTCACGGTTTCTTGTGATTTTCGTACGCCTCGAACAACTCGGGCAGAACCTCGCGTGTCAACGGGGCAGCCTGATCGATGTTTCGGCCGATTTCCACATACAGAGTTCTTCCCAACGGGTCTTTCAGGATGATCCCCAGAGGATGCACGAACGTCACCGTCATCTGGTTCTCCAACTGATCACTTACTTTATACCACTTTACCCCTCCAGGGTTTCGGACATAAACTCCTGCCTGACTTCCGAGCACTGTGGTTCCAACGATGTCGCCCGGGCGACCGTTCGGGTCCACCGGACCGACCACCTGAGCCGCTTCAAATCCCGTATCCCGCGGCGGTGGCGGCACATCCTTCACAATCGCTCGCGGCGGTTCCGGAGCCTTCACATTAAAGATATTCCGATCGACAATCATGGTGTATCGCGAGTTCGCCTGAGACTTGACGGGCGGATTCGACCCCGTAATGGTTGGACGCGAGGTTACAGGAGGTATGCCGTCCAGTTCCGGCTTGGCCGGGACGATTGTTTCAATCCGGCAGTTTGAGAACATCATCATCTGCCCGCTGCCTTCCGGTTTGAGGGAGAATCCGGTGATCTTGACGATATATGGTTCCTGATAGAACATCTCAAGGAACTTGACGATCTGAGCCAGGGTCCCTTTACCCGTCAGGTTCACCGCCACCTTATAATACAAGGTCGTCTGCCCTTGCTTTTCAGGCATGATTTGCACCGGTTGCCTGGACACATCGGCCAACTGGGCCTCGGTGGTCAGCGTCGTAACCCGCTCGAGCAACAGCCGGTTCGCGATATCCGGGTCATCGCTCAAGGCCTTCTGACTGACACTTCTCCAACTCCTTACAAGCCGGTTCCTCGCCTCCAAAACGCGTTTCTTCTTGGCGATATCCTCATCCATGGCGGCAATAAGATCGTTCTTCTCCTTCAACCGTCCGAGGAAGATCGATCGGACGGCCACCTGCCCGAGAAAGACGACAATAATAGCTCCAACGACACTCGCTAGTATCTTTTCTCTCTTGTTCATGAGCAAAAACTAACCTCGATTCGGATTTCGTTTCAGTCTTTCTCGCAGAGACTCCCTGGGCCGAACTGCCGGTGTCGGGGGGGGATTCTCCTTGGGACGAACCGATTGCCCCACCGGAATCGCCGACGGCGGTTTCGGGGCCGTGGTCGGAACGACCTCAACTTTCAGTTTGGGCGACATCTTGGGTGACTCCACCGTCGAAGTCCCCTTCACCCCATCCGTTGACCGACCCGCAATCACGGTAAATTTGAAGCTGGACGAATACTCACCTGACACGGGGAAAACCTGTCCGGGAACTACCTTGAGCTTCCCCTTCTCAACCAGCGTCTTGGCAATCTCGTCGATAACCTGTCGGCTCTTGGCCATTCCCTCGAGACTGATATCCGCCAGAACCCCCGAACCCTTTCCTTCCGCCAGGAAGACGTGACCCACGTAGGCTTTGTCCGTCGTCGGAAGCAGTTCCGTCAGGTTCTGCAACTGGTCAAGCCAATTAACCTTCCGGTCAAGCCACGCCTGAACGCCGTTCGCCTGGTTGGCGAAATTCTTGAACTTGCCCACCTTCTCCTTCAGTTTGACGTTCTCCGCCGCTTTCGCCTTGTAGATTTCCTCGCGTTCCGCGACCAAGTGATTCGAGTATAGGAATCCGATGATCATCAGAAGCGCAAACGCCGCCACGCCGAATTGGATATATCGCATCCGCACTGCCTGAGGATCGACCGCCCGCTTCGGGCGAAGGAAGTTGAACTGCTCCTGACGCGGGCGAACCAGTCCGCACGCCAGACCATATACCCCCACCATCGTGCATGCGTGCTCTCCCGCCTCGGCTGGACGAAATACATGCGTCGGCAGCGACAATTGCTTGCCCGCCAGCTCCGCGAATTCATCCTCCCAACCCGTGCTTCCCGAAATCAGGATCTCCTGCGGGCTTCCCTTCGGCGACCCGGCCAGATACGCCTGCGCATGCAGCGTGCGTTTCAACTGCAGAATCCCCTGCTCCAGGAACAGATCCTTGAGCGGAGACGTACCGGATGCCTCATCCAGTCCCACACTCCGCGAAAACGCGATTCCCTCCGTCGGCGAAAAGACGTCGATTTCCAGATCCCTTCGCCCCAGGTCCATAAACAGGACAACCTTGTCCTGGCCATCTTTCCTGTCCCGGACAGCCATCAGGTTGGCATAGGGCTTGAGACCCACGCCCGCCAATTTCAGCCCAGCCGTTTTCGCCACGTGTTGCAGAAAGTCCACGTGCTCCCTTCTCACGGCCGCCGCCAGAACGCCGGTAACTTTCCCTTCCTCATTCCGGGCCGTCACGATGTAATCGACCACCGATTCTTCGATGGCAAAGGGTAGTTCCTGGGCCAACTGGAACCGGACCAGATTCGCCACCTGGTCCTCCGGGCTGGCAGGAATGGTCAGGGCATGAAGAAAGGACCGCTCGCGCCCCATGGCAAACACGAGCATCGAGGCCCGGATGTCGTGTTTCTGAAGGAATGTCTTCAGGTGTGTCCCGACGGTCTCGGCGTCCTCGGCGAGCAAGGCCTCAGTGATCGTTTCCGATACTGCCTTTAATACCCGAACCCCGCCGGACCGCTCCTTCACGAAGTGAAGCACGCGGATGCGGTCTCTGTCTCTGTCAACTGCGATCACACTATTGTTTGGCAGCAATGTTCGACTCTCCAAATTCACCCACATTATACGCCCGACCCAGGCCGGTCAGGTCACGCCAATAGACATACTGTATCCGCGGCAGACGCAATTCCATCACGGCCTGAATCCTCGCCTGAATGGCTTGGCGGTCCGCATATCCCAATGACTCAATCATAAATTGGTACGATCTGGCCGTAAAGAGACACGCCACCTTGGCAAATTTCTCCGCCTTCAAAACGTTCTGCGTTACCAGCCACGCGATCGTCTTGGACCCCTGCGCGTCCAGTCGGGACCTTACGGAGATGATTCCTTCGATCTCAGAATCCGTCAGATGCCCGATCGTCGTCAATACCGCCTTCGACGCCGTGTTCACGTTGATCCTGCCGTAAACAAACCCATCCTTGTTCAAATGGTACCCCGTAGTCAGCAAATCCATTATCGATTCGAGGTCCTCGGCCGTCACTGGCGATGTCACCTTCTGACCGTCCTTATCTTCATATTCCATGCCCAGCAGGCACGCAGGCGACGAATCGAACTTCTTATTCGCCTTCCTCGCCTTTGCGATGAAATCCAACACCTCCGGCCGGATCTTGTTTCCCACCAGCATTCGGATCGACTCTATCGGCCAACTGCTGATATTCACCCGCGGCTGAAATGGATCGCTGTCGGTCACCTCCGGCTCCCGGCTGTAGACCGTGATGTACGGATACAACCCGCGGTCCAGCGTCCCGTCCATGTTGTCCACCGGCAGCGACTTCCGGCCATCGTCCTCATTCGCATCGAGCATCCCGTTCCGGTTCATGTCCTCGCCGAACACCACCTTCGAGTCAAAACCCTTCACCAGAAGTAATTCCTCGACGGTGTCCAGCGGCGCCTTCTTGCACCGATAGGGCTGTTCCAGGGACATGTAGTATTCGTCTTTCGCGCCCCCGGGCCTTGACTTGTCGCCGTTTTCACGCCAATCCATCAGCGCCGCCGCCATCTCCGCCGTCACTCCCGGCAAGCGCTTGAGCTGGTCTTCGCTCGCCACGTTGATGTTGATCTTCCTCGCCTCGTCCATCAACCCGTAACGGATGGTGTCCTGACTGTCCAGATTATACCCGACAAGGCTATACCGCCACACCTTTTTCTGCTCAAACCGACTATTTTCCTCTTCCACCGACTGGTCTTTGAACAACTGCACATTGTCCTGCCAGAATTGATGTTCCGCGTACTTCTGACGCAGGAGCAGCGCCGCCGTTTCAATTCCGCTCACGGCAGCCCTTCCAGCCTGGTCCATCGTCGCCTGCGCGTTCATCGCCGCGTATTCCGCCCGCGTGGAAAAACCGAATCCCAATGCCAGCATCCCCAGCAGCATGACGACCACGAGCACCACCGGAAGAATAATTCCTCGCCGTTCCCACCGTTGGAGTTTCCCCGTCATTCCTTCGCCCCCTTCCCGCCATATTGGGCCTTGAGATCGTCGGAAAGGATCAGCGACACGATCAGCGTATATCGATCGTCGTGCCACGGGCGCTGGTCGAAGGCGATCTGTGACTCGTCCTTGAACTCGTCGTCCGTCGCCTCCACGAACCCGATCGTCACCTGCACCGCCCTCGGAATCGCGTCCGACCCCGATCGCTTCCACTTCGTCTGCCATTGCTTGCCGTCGAAATAATCGAACCGCAGGTACTTGATGCGATCCGTAATCAGTTCCTGATTGATCAGCGGCTGTTCCGAAACCGCCTTGTTCGTACCCATGTCCAGGTCAACCTTGAACTTCTCCTGCTCCTCTTTCGCCTTCCGAACGTCCTCCTCCGTCAATTCGCCAGGGTCCTTTTTCTCGATCAGAGGCGTCAGCATGCATCGGAGTTCATCGCGTTCCAGACCCAGCGCCTTGTTATCCTGATCCTTCGACCGCGAGATGTAGTATTCCACGTTGCGAAGGTCGTGTTCGATCACTCGTCCCTTGTCCATGAAGTCTTGCGGGAAGAAGACCAGTCGGGACGGCACGACCGTGGTAATAAAGCTGATCTTGTCGGCCTCGCCCTTCAGCACGGTCGTAAATCGGGCGCCGGAAGATGTCACGCCCCGCAACTCGGCTGCGATCTTATGCAGGACCACCCGGGCGATCTGAACGTCCTCCAATTTCTCACGCCCGTGAACGGTCATCTTCAGCGCATGATGGTAGAACGCGTACAGCGTGCCCATGATCATGATGATGATCGACATCGCGAGAATCGTTTCCATCAAAGTAAATGACTTTCTGCCGCTCATTTCTTCCCTGGGTTGTTCGCCATGCGGCGAAGCATATCCGTCATCCGCCGGATCGCCTCTTCCCGCGTCATGGTTCCCGGGCTCCTTGGCTGGTCGCCGGTGTTCGGGTCCGTTCCGGGCGTCGTCTCGTCGCCTGTTCCACGTCCCGGCTCCGCTCGTCCCTCACCCGGACGTGGCGGCCGCTCGCCTTCACCCGGCCGGCGGTTGAACGGCGGCTTGTCGCCGGTGCGCCTGGGCTTGTCTGTCGAGGCCACTTCCGTTCCCTCGCCGGGCTTCTCACCGATCCCCGCTGTATCATAATCCGTCCAGCCTTCTGGCCGGTTGTCTTCCTGACCCGCCTTGACCATCTGGGCCCCCAGGGAATTCTCCTCCTTGCCCTCCTCACCCAGAGCCTCAAAAAGGTCCTCCGGGGTAATGTCGCCGCCCACAATCTTGTTGAAGAGCGACAACATGCCGGGAACGCCGCCCCGCATCAGGGCTTCCTTGATCTTGTTTCCGCCCGGAATCTCCGATATCATGCTCAGGAAGTTCTCCATCCCTTCGCTGCTGCCGCCCATCGCCCGCATCTTCACCGGGTCATCCGATATTTCCTTCATCTTCTCCGCGCTGAGGTTCAGACTCGGACTATAAAGGCGATACGTGCTGTACGTGAACCCGTCCGCCGGATCATCGTACTGAATCGTAATTTTCAAACGCTTGAGTTCCTGTCCTTGGGACAACTCCTGCAGCATATGGAGCGGCTCGAAATGCATTTTCCACAGGAACTTCGGCGGCTTGCCGTTAAAGTCACCCTCATCACCCTCCGTCATGTCCTTCAATCCCAACTGAAGCTCCGCCAGCTTGTTCTCGGCGAGAAACATCGCCCGCGTCCGAAGTTCCGATCGTCGCACCCTGGCCAGGGAATTCGCGAACAATCCCGCCACCGCGCCTACCGTCAGCACGATGAACAGCAACGCCAGGATCGTCTCCAGAAGAATGTTCCCGCGATTAATACGGGCTTTCCTTCTTGTCCTGCTTCTCGGCACCATGGATCTTGTTTCCTTGTTCAACCGTAATCTTGCCCGTCAACCCGTTTATCATCAGAGTGTAATTCCAGCCGTCCTTGTTCCCCAACAGTACGGTCGCCGAATCCGACGTCCCATCCGGATGGAACGTGATCGGCGGAAGCAGATCCTCCTTACCTTTCTCATTCTCCTTCTCCAGTACCTTCGCCTCCTGCTCCCTCAACAGCGTCTCCCACGGGTCGAACTCGATCACCATGCACCGGATATTGTCCGACTCCATGTCCACCTTCGACCAATGCGACTGGATCGGTTCGAAAACACCCGCGTTCTCGAGCGGATCCGCCTCCATCTCGATGATCGCGCGCATGCCGCCCGCGTCAAACCGGCATCGGTGTGTGTTTCCCGTTACCATCGCCTCGCTCCTCGCCAGTTGCATCAATCCCGCCAACTGGCGAGCGGCGTATTCCAGCTTTCCCGCCGATGTCCGCTGACCGATATTCGACCACACGATCGACCCCAACGCCACCAGCACCACTACAACCAACAAAAGCTCGAGCATGGTAAATGCCCGAGCTTTCTCGGTGTTCGTTGCATTTCGGTCGTATGTTATGAGCTTTGTACCGGCCACATTGTCACTTCCTGCATTTCTCGCTCGCGCACCTCGCACTCCGTACCAGGCGCCGGGCGATCGTTCCCTATTTCTTGTCCGATTCCCAGTTCACAATATCGTCTTCCGTTCCTTCCTGACCGTCCGGACCGGCGCTGTACAAGTCGAACGTCTTGGTGTTATGCTCGCCGGGCGACACGTACTTAAAGTCGTGTTCCCACGCGTCCTTAATGGAGAAGTCCTTGGTCTCCTTGCCCAGGTACGGACCATGCCACTTCTTGGCAAGTTCCTCGTCCTGCAATTGGTCGCCCGTGTTCAGAACCTGCAGACCTTCGTCCGTCGTCGGATACCGGCCAAGGTCCGAGTTGAAATATTCCAGCCCATCCTCAATGCTCTTGAGCTGGATCTTCGTGGTGTTGATCTTCGCCTGCTCTCTTCGCGAGCCCAGGTTCACCACAACCACACCCGCCAGCGTGATAATAATGACCATCACCAGCATGATTTCAAGCAGGGTGAAAGCACGCATCATCCGTACCGACGACCTACCAAAGTTCCGAGATTTCATCAACTATTCCTCACAAAATCGGGTTACGTCTTATCTCTGTTGTACAGTTTTCGTTGTATCCGTCACTTCTTTTCGATTACAATTTTCCGCCGCTGCCCATGCTGATCTGCAAAATCGGCAGCAATACCGCCATCGCGATCACAAAAACCATTCCGAACACGATCAACAGCATCACCGGCTCGAGCATTCGAACCGCGACGTCGATCTTTCGCATCAGGCGGTTCTCCTGCGAATCGGCGATTTCCACCAGAACCGTCGACAGCCGGTTCGACTCCTCCGCCACCGCGATCATATCCACAATGTCGATCGGAAACATCTGGCTATCCGCCAGTGCCTTGGCAAGACCTTTTCCGCCACGCACCGACTCCGCCGCCTCGCCGATCACGGCCGCCATGATCGAGTTACCCGCCGACTCACGCGAGATATTCAGCGAGTTGATCATCGCCACCCCGTTGCCGAGCAACGTACCAAAAATCCGGCAAAACCGACAGATGGCGACCATCCGTATTATTCTACCCACCACCGGCAGATGAAGTTGCAGTCTTTGCCACTTTTGACGCCCCTGCTCCGACCGGATATACGGAATCACCAGCACCCCCACCAGCACCAGTCCGAACCCCACCGGCAGGTAGTAGTTCTGCATGATCTTGCCGAATCCCATCACCGCTTGCGTTAGCGCGGGCAACTCCATCCCCTGGAACAGCGGCTCCAGTTTCGGCAGAAAATACGTCGTCATCACCAGCACCACGGCAAGCCCGATAACCAGCAAAAACACCGGGTAGATCATCGAACTGATCACCTTGTTTCGAAGCTGGTCCTTCTGCTCCACGAATCCCGCCAGTCGCTGCAGCACGGGTTGCACAAAACCACCCTGCTCGCCCGCCCGCACCATGCCCACGTGCAGTTCGGGAAATACGAGCGTGTGCTTCTCCATCGCGTCCGCGAGCGTCACACCGCTCGCCACGTCTTCCCTAAGCTCCTTGATGATCCCCGAAATCGCCCGCCGCTGATTCTGACGCGATAGCACATCCAGCGATCGCAAAATAGGCACGCCCGCCTTGAGCAAATCCGCCAATTGCGTATAAAAATTGCTCAGCTCCGACAGCTTCACCCGTCCCCGAATACGCAGCCCGGTCTGGCCCAGTTCTTCCTGCCAGATTTTGATGGGAAACATCCCCTGCTGACCGAGCAGACGGATTGCGACCGTTTCATTCTCGGCCACCAGCGAACCTTCCTGTTCGCCTCCGTCAATGCGCCTCACAATGTACTTGAATGTCGCCATCCGCCCTTAGCTTATCTTCTCTTCAATCCAAAATCTAGAATCTAAAATCGTTACAGGCTCGCCGCGACGGTCACGCGGAGCACTTCCTCCGGCGTGGTCATCCCCGCCCGCACCTTGAGCCATCCGTCCTCACGCAGTGACCGCATGTGCTCACGTCGGGCAATCTCATTCAACTGCCCCGCAGGCTTGCGCTCCATGATCGCGTGACGCATCTCGTCCGACAACAAAGCCAGTTCGAAAATCCCCAACCGTCCGCGCAGCCCCGTATTCTTGCACATTCGACACCCGACCCCGTGATAGAGAACCGTGCCTGGATCAATCTGGAAATCGGACGGCATCTCCGCCGGATCGGGACGGTACGGTTCCTTGCACTCCGGGCAATTCGTCCGCACCAACCGCTGCGCCATCACGCCCTCGACCGACGACGCCACCAGATACGGCTCGACGCCCATATCGATCAACCGTGTCGCCGCGCTGCACGCGTCGTTGGTGTGCAGCGTGCTGAATACCAGGTGCCCCGTAAGGGCCGCCTGAATCGCCGCCTCGGCTGTTTCCAGGTCGCGAATTTCTCCGATCATGATCACGTCCGGGTCGTGACGCAAAATGCTCCGCAACCCTGCCGCGAACGTCAGTCCGATGCTTGGGTGCACCTGAATCTGATTCACACCCCTCAGCCGGTATTCCACCGGGTCTTCCACCGTAATAACCTTGATCTGATCCGACACAATCGCGTTCAGGGCTGCGTACAACGTCGTGGTCTTTCCCGAACCCGTCGGACCGGTCACCAGAATGATCCCGTGCGGACGCTGAATCAACGTGTCGAACCGCTCGTACGTCTTTTCATCCATCCCCAGATCGGTCAGCTTCAGCAGCAGCGAGCTCTTGTCCAGAATACGCATGACCACGCCTTCGCCGTACACACTGGGAATAATGCTCACACGAATGTCGATTTCCCGCCCCTCATGACGGATCTTGAACCCGCCGTCCTGCGGCAGTCGGCGCTCCGCGATATTCAGCGTCGACATGATCTTGATACGCGAAATGATCGCCGCCTGGAATCGCTTCACCTGCGGAGGCACGTTCGTAGTGTGCAAAACGCCGTCGATCCGGTAGCGGATGCGCAGTTCGTCCTCATACGGTTCAATGTGAATATCACTGGCGCGGTCGTTGACAGCCTCGCGAAGCACTTCGTTAACGAGCTTGACGACCGTCGCTTCCTGCGCCTGCTCCAGAAGATCCTTGTCGTCCCCCGTCACCGCCACAGCCGAAAGATCGTGGCTCTCGCTCTCCATCATTTCGTCGATCGCCGCTCCGCCCACGCCCAGGAATCGCTTGATCATCGTGGCGATTTCCCGCTCGGGAGCGAGTACCGGTTCGACGTTCATCCCGGTAACTGATCGGAGCTCGTCGAGGGCGTAGACGTCGTACGGATCGGACGTAGCCGCCACCAGCGTTTGTCCTCGTTTCGTATACGGGAATATCTTCCGCCGGTGTATCAATTTCGCCGGCATCGATTTGACCAGCGTCGAATCGACCGTCTCCGCCTGAAGGTCTACGATCGGAATGGCAAACTGATCCGAGAGCACCTTCAGCAGGTCCGCTTCCGATACCAGTCCGAGGTGAAGGAGAATTCGGTCCAGACGGTCCGACGCCGTCCGGCGGGCCGCATTCGCCTGTGCCAATTGTTCACGGGTCACCAGACCCCTTGCCACCAATACTTCACCGAGACTCACGCGATCTCCTATCGTTTTGAACTCAGCGGCATGATTCAGAATGGATCCTGGCTGCCGACTATCCTTTTTACCATCCTTGGCGTCCCGGGGTTGCATCCAACCGGCCGCCATGCCCTTATCACCGATATTATAAGCCCCTTACCGGAAATAGTACATTTTCTTTAATGAATTACAGGCATATTTTCCCCCTACAGTCTTCGGTCTTTGGTCAGTACGTGATGTGCGACAGAATATTCCCCAGCGGGTCTGCCCCCGCCGACATGCTTCGGCGATCGAACGCCGTCAGCAGCGCTCGGTGCTCGCGAACCGTCGCGTAAAAGTCCCTGGTCTTCGACCGCATGACATGCTCGCCAACCTTCAGGCTTCCCCGCTTATACGCCCGGTCGGAAAAATATACGTCCGCCAACAGCCGTAATACCAGGCAGACCGTCTTGAGTTCCTGAAAATGCGGCTCGATCCAGACGTATACGCCCGGATCCATCGACTCCCGCACGCCCTCCAGCGCCTTCCACGCATCGTAGGCGGCCTCCAGAGCGTCGATCTTCTCCAGATCGATCTGCGAAAGCGTCTTTCGCGTGGGGGCTGACAGTTCCGCATGCCCATCCACCTGCCGGTCCAACCACTCTGTGCTCTCGGGAAACGTCCCATTGTCCATAAGCGCGACCGTACCGAACACCAGGAAGCTCTTTTCAATAGCCAGTCGCGACAGCGCAAACGCCTTGCGGACCTCCGACCACGCGTCCCCGAAACACGTGCGAAAATACTCTGCTTCGATCAAGGCCGGGTCAGAAACTCCCGTCAAGACACGGTAACTGATGGCGAATACGTTGCCCCACGTCAAAAGCGAATCACCTGCCGCACCGGCCCGGTCGATCTGAACAAGCGTCTCCGTCTCACTCGCCTGCGGTACCACTTTGTCCAAGGCCAGATACGCCAACCGTCCCCCACCGTATCGATTCTGAACGCCGTCAACGATCTGCCGTTCCTCACGGCTGCAGACCTTCACAGGCGTGTACCACCGGCTGAAAAACTCCTTCTCCAATCGCTCCTGGTCCTCCCGCCTACCCACCACAATACCGAATTCCAGCCCGCCGCCGAGAATCCGCTCTGCCATCCCGCCAAGCCAGTTGCCGATTGCCGGATTACCTGCCAATTCCGCTTCCCACCGAAAATACGAACCATCGAACGCCAACCCGCGCACCCCGTAGACGTGCGCAATATGAACGATCCGGTCCACACTGGCCGCGTCAAGATGATTCGCCGTCACCCACACCAGCGATGGTCGATCGTGAAACGGGCGTTTCGCGACTAGCTCTTCAACTCGTCGCGCCAACGGATGATGAAGGTTGTTCCCGACTTGCATCGTCTGCCTCTCTTGCACCAGTGTAAAAAGCACCGTTGCTGAACCGACCTGCACTGCCGGTTCAGCAACGAATCAACATCAGAGGCGATTCCTATTTGGCCGGAGCAACAGCCTTACCGGTCTTAATGCTCTTGAGTTCCGCATCCACTAATTTGAGGGTTTCCAGCGAACTCTTGGCCGTTACGACCGTCGGTTTCTTCTTGCTCTCGATGCAATTGATAAAGTAATCCAACTCCCGTTCCCAGCCGGTACCCGCGGGCAGTTCCGGCTGAAATTCCTTGTTGTCCATATAAACTGTGAACGGCTTGCCGGAGGCCATGTCATAGGCGAAGGTGGCCTTGTCGGTGCGAACGTTGAATTCCATGTTGAACGGGAACGGCGGATTATACGCCCACCCACCGATGATCGTTCCGTGCGCGCCGGGGTATTCCAATCCCGCATGAACGACGTCAACCTCGCCCGACGGACCCTTTCCGCCCCACGCCCAAACCTTTTTCGGCTTGCCCATCAGATACAGAGCATAATCGACGTCGTGAATCTGAAGATCCAGCAGCGCGCCGCCGCTCCGTTTGCCGTTCATGAACCAGTTCTTGTCAGCGTAGGTCGGCGGATTCGCCACCCGGCGGAAGAAGAACTCACGAACCTTTCCGTACTTCCCGCTCTTGATCATAACGTACATAACGGCGTATTCAGGCCAGAAGCGGATGCAATGACCGAGCATGAAATAACCTTTAGCCTTCGCGGCGGCCTTAACCATCGCCTCGCCTTCCTTCACCGTTCGCGCCATCGGCTTTTCGCAGAAAACATGCTTTCCAGCCTTCAGGGCCGCCACTGTCATCTCGGCGTGCTTGTCCGTCGGCAGACAGATATCAACCAAGTCCACATTCGGGTCCTTCAGCATATCCATCGGATTCTGGTACTTCTTAATGCCCGTCAAATCCTCTTTCGGACGGTCCAGACCGCCGATGTTTCCTCCGATGGAGCTCCAATCGCCGTCCAGTTTGTCCTGGCGATAGTCGCCGATCGCCACAATCTGAACCTTCGGATGCTTCTTATATGTCTGATAATGGGTGTACCCCATAAACCCGATTCCGATCACGCCTACTTTGACCATGTTGCACTCCTTCTTATGCGCATTATTGACTTTTGATGTTTCTTCCGCCACAGTACGTGTTGCGTGTTATTATATTGAACACCGAAACGTATGCAAGGATAACTGGAAGTCGAAAATTCGAACCAAAACCATGCTGCCGGAGAAAATGAAGTCAATTTGTTTCACGGTGTCCGCGCCGCGTTGGGTCGCCAGCAAAGCCCTGGCGCCGATCTGGCCCGGAGTATACCTGTCTCGGATTAACGGGCTCCGGCTGCGGGAAATTCCCGTCCCCGCTCTTCCCGCCGATGATTGGGTCCTCTGCCAGACCTTGCTGGGCGGAGTTTGCGGAACCGACGTCAGCATGGTGTTCCTCCGGCAACACCCCGCTTCGCTCCTGAAGCATTTCACCTCCTGGCCGGTGTCCCTGGGGCACGAAAATGTCGCCCGAATCGTCAAGATCGGCCCCGGCGTGAAAAATCTCGCCGTAGGGCAGCGGATCCTCGTCGATCCGCCCATCACTTGCGCCGCCCGGCACATCGACCCTGTCTGCCCCGCCTGCCGGGAAGGCCGACCATCCACCTGCTGGAACGTCGACCGCGGATCGCTTCCGCCCGCCCTCGGACTCGGCTATAACAACTTCACCGGAGGCTCGTGGTCGCCATACTTCACTGCCCACACCAGCCAGGTCCACACCCTTCCCGATGATATCCCCGACGAACAAGCCATCCTGATCGATCCCCTGGCTTGCAGCCTGCATGCGGTCCTCCAGGATCCGCCGTCCAAATCCGAGAAAATTGTCATCTTCGGGGCCGGTACGATCGGGATGGGCGTTCTGCTTGCCCTGCGTGCTTTGGATATCACAGCCGATGTTACCGTCATCGTTCGCCGTCAATCACAAGCCGATCTCGCCCAACGCTGCGGCGCCAACCACACCGTATTCTGGACGCCCGATCGCCTCTCCACGGCCATTCAAGAACTGGCCGACATCACAAACGCTCGCGGAATCGAAATGTTCTACAAGATGCGTTTCCTCCAGGGTGGATTCGACCGACTGTATGATTGTACAGGAAAGGTCGCTGCTCTGGCCGACGCACAGCGGCTCCTTCACTCCGGTGCCAAAGTCGTCCTCGCCGGTACGCCCCAACTCGGGCTGGCAGACATGACCTGCTTCTGGTTCCGCGAACTCAAGATCACCGGCGCCACGGGTCGAGCCATCGAACCCCTGCCCGGACAAGCCACACCCCAACACGGCTACCGCCATGTGATCAACCTCATCCGGCAAAATAAACTCGATCTCTCCAGCTTCACCGTTCGACGTTACTCACAGAGCGAGTACACCCAAGCCCTCAAAGAAGCTGCCGGACCAAGCCGGTTGAGTCTCACCAAGGTTGCGTTCGACTTCCGGACCGATTCCTGATTTCTCGCCCCGTAGGCAATTCCCTGATCCCGAAATTAGATTCACTTCCCAATTTCCTGTCCCCCAGAATCATGTTATACTTTAACCCCGGTGAACTAAGGATATGGACCCCGTTTCATGAAAGGAGTTGCATATGAAGACCTCGAAGATTCTTGGTGCATTGTTGCTCACCTGTTTCGCGATTGCTCTGTTCGGTCTGATCGCCTTGCCGGGTTGCGCGTCGTCCGACAAGGGACCCTGTTGCGGAATTGACGCCAAACCGCATTACGGCAAGTATCATCACGAATGCAATGCGCCCTGCGATCATTACGCCAAGTGCACCTGCCACACGACCTGCGGCAGCAGGTGCGGAAAGGCCCCCTGTCAGAAACCGGCGCAATGTCCCTGTCCGTGCCCCACCGCAAAGGCCGGCAAGTGCCCCTGCCCTCAGGCCGATAAATGCCCATGCCCCCACCGCAAGTCGATATCGTGTCAAACCCAAAAGTGCAATGTGAAATAGCAGCCTCAATCATCTTTGGCAGCAAATACAAAGGCCACCGCCCAGTGCTATCAACCTCGGGCAGTGGCCGTGTTCTTTTCCCAGATGCCACGTCATCAGATCAGTGAGTGCTTCCGGCAGAATTCCCGGATCCGCTCCATATCCGCGTCATTGACACTGTAATACGGTTTTCGCCGCCACCGCTTCGCGATGCCCACAATTTCCAGCATGCCGTGCTCGGTCGCGTCGAACCCGCCCGCCACGCTGTCGGCGAAGCTGAAATACGGTACATCGATCTCGCGAATCACCCTCACCGCCACCGGAATATCGTTCTTCTTGATCGCGTTCCAGTACTCCCACGCCACCTTGGGCACTAGCGACACAAATGTGGAAAGGTACCCGTCGCACCCGTACGGATGCATGTCCAGATGGTTCTGCTTCTGACCACCGGCGAACGTGGCCATCTTCTCCCGCACGAGCATGACCATCTTCCTGGCGAACTCGCCGCAGACGTCGTCCTTGACCGCCATAACCCCGGGGACTTTGTCCCGCAGTATCTCCAACACCTTCAGTCCGTCCGCCGGACGCTTTATATATAAATTCGTCACCGCCATTACCGGAATATGTTCCGCCACCGCCGCATAATGCTCCACGAACGTATCTACCGTGCTCGAGCCGGTCCAGTCCGGAGGAAGCACCATCAGCATGTCCGCCCCGACCTCCCGACAGTACTTCGCAAACGCTACCGTCTTGCCTGTCCACCAGATCCGATCAGCCGCCACGACCATGGCACGTCCTGCGGTGTATTCCACCACGGCCTTGGTCACCTCGGCCACTTCGTCATCCGTCAGAATGGAATACAAGCTGTCGCCATAGGTCAGCAACATCGTCTTGCTTCCCGCCTCAATCGAAAAATCCACCCACTTCCGCAGCCCCTCAAAATCGATCGATCCATCCTGATTGAACGGAGTCTTTACCGACGCGATCGGACCCGTCAGATGGGCCCGCACTTCCTGTAATCCGATCCTGCCTTTCATGATACACACTCCTACCAATATCTGTCATGACAGACTGCACGCCGGTTCGGCATTGTACCAACTTGGCCGGCAATGTCAATCGTGGGCGGCTCTGCGAACGAAGAAACATGTTGACGAGGACCCTTTGATAATTCATAATAATCTCATGGGGCGAATTGAACATTTTCCGAAATGAGGAGGGGAGCAAAATGGACAAGTCACCGAATCCTGAGCAACTCAGTCCAATCAGTCGTCGCGTCTTCTTTCGTCAGGTGGCAATAAATGCGGCCAAACTTGGCGTGGCCGCTGTCGCCGTTACGTCGTTGGTCAAGGGGTGCGTATATGCGCCGGCCGGACCCGCAGTGCCCGGATGTTATTGCGACTTCGCGGGACAGGATTACTCGTCCGTCTGCGGGGCCTACTGCGACTACTTCAACTACGCCGACATCGGCTAACCGTCTTAACACCATCGCTCAAACATGCAGAAATCTTTGAGCGCCGGAGGTAATCCCAAAACGTACCGCCGGCTGTAAGCGGTCCTGCACCTCCTGCGTACCGGATCAGCTCTTCACCTTCAGCATCTCCCAAAGCTTCCGCTGTGCTTCCTCGAACCGGCAGAAGGACCGTTTGATCTCCTCCCGAATCTTCTCCATCTGAGGGTCCTTCGGATCGATAACGCCAGGCTGCGTGGTCGCCATCATCGTCTTGAGCTTTGTATTTGCCGAATCTAACGCCCCCGCCGCGTCCGCAAACGCCCTCGCACTCTCCATCAGATTGGCATACTCCGCCTCCGGCTTTGTCGGCGTATAGAGCAGCCGCCACGGGTTCCGACGCACTTCCTTTGACGTCATCTTCAGATGCGCCGAGGTCTCCGCAAAGTTGTCAATGACCGATTGCAGATTGTCCCGATTCACCACGACCAGATCCTTCCCCGTCTTGGTCATCACGCGGATGTTCTCCATCCCTGCCTGCGCCGAAGTCAGACTCGCGTGAAGTTTGGCCAGCAGGCTCTTTTCGTCCTTCTTGTCCAGCTCCATCGCCAGCTTGATCGAAATATCCTCGTCAATCCGCTTGGCCGTCGTCTGAAGATGCGTCACCGTCTGCGTCACCTTTGGTCCGGACGTCTCCAGCATCGTCTTCGCCGCAGCCATGGCCGAATTCACATTATTCAGCAGCGTCCCCTTCTCCCGGTCGTCCAACTGAACCTTCATCCGTCCCGTCACGGC
>CAZLZE010000001.1:47353-95584 GCA_964563935.1 uncultured Phycisphaerae bacterium
GCGCCATCAATGACCCCTGATTCTTGTCGGCCAGTTGCTTCTTGATCTGCGACAGCAGGCTGTTCGGGTCTGTATCATCCAATTCCTTGGACATCTTGGCCGTCAATTCGGCAAACCCCGCCGGAGCTTCGCCGTCGATGACTTCGTCCCGCTTCAACGGGTGCCCTTTCTTCCCCGCATCCAGAATATCCAGCGTCCCGCCTTCCCCGACGAACTTCGTTCCAATCCCGATCTTCGCGTCGCTGTACACCGTCAGATCCTGCGGGATCTCCGCTCCCACGTATACAAACAATTCCTCTCGAGTCTTTCCACCCTCTTTGACCGTCGCCCTTTTCAGTTCGATCGTCCGCACCCGCCCAACGTTCACCCCGCCGATCCGCACCGGATCCTTCACACGAAGGCTCTGAATACCCGCCGTATGAGAGAACCGAACCGTCAGCGGCTTGACCTTCGTAAACAACGTGTCCCATTTCCCGATAAACAGCAGCACCGTGAAAAACAGGATCAGGACGATCACGACCGTCAGACCGACTTTGAACTCGTTACGCTCACCTTGCATTATTCTTGAAACCTCGGATAAATCTTACCACAGAGATCACAAAGATCACAGAGAGCTATGTTGAAATAACACGTTTCACGCCATCGACAAGCATAACCACGTTGAAATTGATGAGCAGTCCCACCGGCTTACCCGTCGCCTTCAGGTAAGAAAGCACCTGAGCCAGATGAATGGGACAAATGTCACTCACCGCCTTGATCTCCACAACAACTCGCTTCTCAACAAGCACATCCAGTCGGCACTCGCCCACGCAACCGCCTTTGTACTCAATTGCGACCGGTACTTGCCTCTCATACGAAATATTCCTGAGCTCGAACTCTCGACATAAGGCCTCTTCATACACGCCTTCCAGAAAACCCGGACAAAGCACATGATGCACTTCGATAGCCGCCCCAATTATCGAACGGGACAGACCGTTCAGCTCAGGGCTGATCTCCCTGCATTCTTTCTCCTTGCCTCTGTGTTCTCCGCGATCTCTGTGGTTCAAAATCCCCTCCCTTTCAAATCACCGGTATGCCTCTTATCATCTTCTCGTATTCGCTCAGACCTTCGGAGTCCGTCAGCGGTCCTACGCCCTCGCCCAGCACAAACTGCCGGATCAGCCGATCGTCCGCGTTGGACAGATCCTCCATCGGCGTCGCTCGCAGCTTTTCAAACTCCTCCCGCGTACCGATCCGCAGCACGCGCCCCCCGTGGAGCATCACCATCCGATCCGCGATCCGGAACGCCGACTGCATGTCGTGCGTAACGACCACCGACGTTACACCAAGCTTCTTGGACAAAGAAACGATCAGTTCGTCGATCGTCGCCACCGTCACCGGGTCCAGACCCGCCGATGGTTCATCGTAAAACAGAATCTGCGGATCCAGGGCAATGGCCCGGGCCAAACCCGCCCGCTTCTTCTGACCGCCGGATAGCTGCGACGGCATCTTGTCCCGGTGCGCCAGCATCTTCACCTGCTCCAGCTTGATCGTCACGACAATATCGACCACCGAAGGATCAACGTCGCTATGCTCCAGAAGCGGCAAAGCCACGTTCTGGCCCACCGTCATGGAATTGAAGAGCGCTCCAGACTGAAACAGGATGCCGAACTTCTTGCGCACCTCGTTCAACTCGAACTCGTCCAGAGCGATGATGTCCCTTCCGAATATCTTGATGTGTCCTTCGTCAGGCCGATACTCCCCGATCATGCAATTAAGAAGCGTACTCTTCCCGCAGCCGCTTCCGCCCATGATCACCAGCGTCTCGCCCGCGTAGACTTCCACGTTGACGTTATCCAAAACGCAAATTCGCCGGCCGTCGCCCGCCGTAAACCATTTCGCCAGATTGACCACCTGGATAACCGCGTTCACCATCGATCACCAACCAAACACGTAAAAAACCGCCGTCAATATGCAGTCCGTCTTAATCAGCGACACAATACTCAAGCCAACCGTCTGCGTCGTCGCTTTGCCCACCCCCACAGCCCCGCCTGTCACCTTCAGGCCCAGATAACACGCGATCATGCTGATCAACATGCCGAATACTCCCGCCTTGACCAGACCCGTCATAAAATCCTGGACGAGCAGCGCGCTCTGCGTATTCTGAAGATAAAGCTGCCCGTCGATCCCCAGCATCCATACGCTTGTCATGAACCCGCCGAAAACGCCCACCACGTCCGAAATCACGGTCAGGCAGACCATCATGAACACCGTTGCCACCACCCTCGGCACGACGAGAAAATTGGTCGGATTGAGCGCGTGCGCACGCAGCGCCTTGATCTCCTCCGCTTCCACCATCGCCCCGAGTTCCGCCGCGATCGACGCTCCCGCGAATCCGGACAGCACAACCGCGGTGATCAACGGACCCAATTCACGGAACACCGCGATCGCGATCACGTTGGCCACTTTATCCAGTTGCCCGTAATCCTGAAGCGTCGGAGCCATCTGCAGAACCAGGATAATCCCGATGAACGTCTGCACGAGCACAATGATAGGAATACTTCGCACGCCCACCCGTACCATCTGGGCAAAGACCGCAGGCCAGCGAAATCGTACCCCCGCCTTCCAAATGCTCATCACCACCCACCAGAGCAGTTCCCCCAGCAATATCGACATTCCCCCGATGAACCGGACTCCCTCCACAAACCCGTCATATCCGCGGTAGATTCCCCGTCCGACCAGCGATACGCTTCGAACGCCCGCTCCCGGTCTGTCCGCCGACCGTTCACTCATTCCCGAACGCCTTCCCGCGGTCTTCCCGAATGTCGAAAATCTCCGTCAGCTTCGCGATCTCAAACACGCTCCTCACACGCTGCTGCAGTCCGAAGAGAATCAGCTGCCCGCTATATCGCTTCACCCGCTGCTGGGCTTCGACCAGCGTGGCCAGACCCGACGAATCCATGTGCGGAACGTCGGAAAGGTCAATCCCGATAACGGGTACCTTCCTCGCCGTCAGTTCCAGCAGGACCACCCGGACGTCCGGCGAGCAGTTCATATCGATATCGTTGAACAACTTCACTACCGCCCTGTCGTCATCCAACTCTATATTCTTCACCGGCCCGGATTCATTCACCAGATCCGTAATATTCATCTCTTTGCCTCCTTCATCCTGTTGAGGTACTTGACCATCGTCAATTCCATCCCGCCCTCAGGAATGCATCGATACCGCACGTCGTCCATAACCGTCTTGATGATATGCACCCCAAGCCCGCCCGGACGAACGTCGTCGAGATCCCGGCCCTTGATGCACCTCGGATCCACCTGCTTCCCGTGATCCCGAATAACCAGTTTGAGCGACGCCCCCCCATCCTCGCTCTCCTCAACCATCATCATCGCAATGTGGATCAGTTCGCAGACGCTGCCTTCATATCCGTGCTCGATCACGTTCGCCAACGCCTCGTTGACCGCCAATCCGATCTGGCCCGTCTGCTCTTCCGAAAACCCGTGCTTCGCGCAATACTCTTCCACCGCCACCCGAACCACGCCGATGTTGCTCGGATCCGATACCATCGTTATTTCAATCGGTGTCGCCATGCCTGCTCTCTATTCCTCGCCGCTCCACTGCACAATTCTCATTTCGTCTTGCCCGCCTTCTGTCCCGCACACGCCACCCATTTCCGCCATTGTTCCACCGCAACGGCGCGAACGCTCGGCAGATCATAATATCGGTATCCGAAGTCCTGTTTTGTGATTTGCTTCAACGATTCATGCGCCGCCATCCGCACCGCTTCATCTTCATCGTCCAGCCGATCCACCAGGAGCGGCACCGCCCGCGAATCGCACAGATTCCCCGCGTAAATGGCCGCTCGAACCCGAATGCATGGATCCGCCGAGTGGATATCTTCTGAGAATTTCACATACCCCATTCGCGGACCGGCACATCCGGCCATCACCAACAAAACACCTACCCAGACCGCCTTCCTGCGGATACCGCCTTCCCTTAAGCCTTTCTTAATGTCGCTCATGACTTGCACCACTCTCCGAATGCTCTATTTAAGCCTTCACCCCTCTGTTTTGCAATTTCCTTTTCCCAAAAACGAAACGGAGGCAACCATTTTGAGTCACCTCCGCCCCTCAGTTCTTGTGACGCCATTCACACACGCGGTCTGTCACATCGCCGCCAGTTCATCCAACACCGCGTCCATGAGCGGACCGATCGTCGTCTCCGAGAAATCGAAATTCAGTCCCGCAGCCGCGAAGAGTTCCGGCAACGGCCTGGACCCGCCCAACGCCAGTGCCTTGCGATAGTTGGCCAACGCCTTCTTCGGATCAGCCTTCGCACGAACCCACAATTGCAGCGCGCCGAGCTGCGCAATCCCATACTCGATGTAGTAAAGCGGGTATTCAAAAATCTGCAGTAGCCGATGCCAGCGCGTCCGGCGAACTTCCTCCAATCCCGTCCAGTCGATCACCTTGCCCATGAACCGGGTCTGTGTCTCAAGCCATTTCTCCGCACGCGCCTCACGCGTCTGTTTCGGATTCTTGTAGATCCAGTGCTGGAACGCGTCCACCGTCGCCACCCAGGGCAATATATGGATAATCCCCTCAAAAAACTCAAAACGCGTCCGCTTCAGTTCCTCGTCAGAGTAAAACACCGTCAGATAATCCTGCCCCAGCAACTCCATGCCCATGGACGCCACCTCACAGAACTCCAACGGCGCGTGACGGTACGTATACAGCGGATCCGCGGCCGCCGCCAATGAATGGAACGCGTGCCCACCTTCGTGTAGCAGCGTCTCGACATCGCGGTTGACACCCACCGCGTTCATGAAGATAAACGGCTTGCGTGCCTCGCCGAGCGTCGTCTGATATCCACCTGGGGCCTTGCCCTTGCGGCTGTCGAGATCCAACAGTCCCATCTCCGCCATCATCTTGAACTGTCCGCCCAGCTCGGGGTCCACGCGATCGAAAATACTCCCGACTTTGGTGATCAGTTCCTCCGTCTTCTCAAAGGGCTTTAGCGGCGGACGGCCCAGCGGATCAACCGCCGTATCCCACGGGCGAAGCGAATCCACCTTCATCTGCGCCTTTCGCTTCTCCATAAACCGCTCATACACCGGCACGACAAGCCGGCCCACCGCGTCATGATATCGCTCGCAGTCCTGTGGCGTGTAATCGAACCGATGGCCGGCCTTGAACTTGTACTCGATGTAGTTCGCGCAGTCAGCGTTTCGGGCTACCTCGTCGCGGAGTACGAGCATCTTATCGAAAATATCTTCCAGCTTGTCTTTGTCCCGCAGCCGCCGTTCAGCCGTCGCCCGCCACGACGCCTCGCGCACTGCACGATCCGGTTCCAGCAAAAACTTGCCCATCTGCTGCAGCGTCCGCTCCTGACCCTCGAACATCACCGTCATCGCCCCGCATATCGTCTGATATTCCTGCGACAGCAGATCCAACTGCGTCTGAAGCGGAACGTTCTGCTCCCGGAACATCGCGGCATCCATCCGGCTCGCCCGGTCGTACACTTCGTAACGTTTGGCGTCGAGCGGATGCTTATCTCGCTCCGCCAGGTACTTCTTGTTCACCTTGTCCGCAATCGGCTTGACTGCGGGAAGCACTTCTTCCACAAACTTCTTATACGCCTCGGCTCGCGCGCTATCGTCCGTCTGACAGGTCATGCGGATATGACGCACCGAATATTCCTGATCCAGCACCGCCTCCAGTTCCGACATATCCATCAGCCACCGCTCCAGCTCCCCAGCCGACCCGATAGCTCGATCCAACAATTTCTGGTACAACCCGACAACTTGGTCCTTATCGCCCAAGTCTATGTCTTCCGGCACAAAGCTCCGCTTCTGATATCGCGGCAACGCATCAAAGTCACATTCCTTCGCCTTCTGTTCGCTCATGTTCGTCACTCCCAAAGTAAACGTAACTGCACTGTAAAAGTCTTGTCATCCCTCTTAGTCCCGCCCCAAGGTCACCCTCTCGCCCCAAACCTCCCATTTTCAACCTCATCATAGTCAAAATTTCCAATTTTGGTATATCCAGTACCGATTTTCGACGAATTTCATTGACAGAATCCCGCCAACGCGGTATTATGAGCGTAATAAACCGGTTTGTTAGGCTTTTCAGGAGTATCTCAGGTGACCGTGACCATCGAAGACATCGCCAGGAGCGCGGGAGTGAGCAAGGGAACGGTCTCGTTCGTCCTGAACGACCGCAAATCCGGTACGGTGCGCATCTCACCTGCCACCAAGAAGAAAATCCTCGAAGCCGCCCAGCGATTGAATTACAAACCATCGTTTTCCGCCCGGGCCCTGGCGAGGGGCAAGACAGACACCATTGGGTTCATGTGCGGCAACATACGAAACCCGCATTACACGGAAATGGCCGACCTCGCCATGCGCGAAGTCGAAAAACGCGGTTACCACCTCATGATCGGGGTCAACGAGTGGGTGGAGCAGACGGACGACCTTCGTTGCTTCGATGCCCTCATGGATCGCGGGGTGGACGGGATGATATTTTTCGGGATGTGTCTTCAGCCTCATACGAGTCAGTATCGGCGGGTGGTGGACAACGAGTTTCCCCTGGTCTCGATCTCAGAGCATCTCAAGGGCTTGCCGTGCATCAAGACCGATTGGCAGACGGGAATGAACCAGGCCATGGCGCATCTGAAATCGATGGGGCATCGTCGTGTGGGTTTCTGCAGTATGGAGCACGGGGAGAAGCAAGCGGCCATCGAGGCGGCGGCGGCGAACCATGGAATGGAGCTCGTTCATCATCACGTTGTCGAGGCTCCCGGATGGTGTCACCTCACCCCCCTGTACCGCCAGGCGGGAATCGACGTCGCCCAAAATCCCGATCGACCCACCGCAATGATCCTGAGTTCCGATTTCGTGGCCATGAGATTCATCAACGGCGCGATCGCCGCCGGTCTGCGAATCCCGGAGGATCTGTCGATTATCGGTATGGACGGAACCGAGATGGGCGAATTCCTGAATCCGCCCCTGACCTCCATCGGACAGGATATTGAAACGATCATCACACGCGCGGTCGAAATGATCATCCAAATGATTGAAGGCAAGAAGTCGGACCCCGCGGTGCACATCATCCCGAGCCGGCTGCTTATTCGAAATAGCGTTCGACAGTTGAATGGGAAGGAATAACGGCATGAGTAGGAAGACACGTCGTACATCCGCGTTTACATTAATCGAACTCCTGGTGGTGGTAGCCATCATCGCCGTCCTGGTGGCGTTGCTGCTTCCGGCGATGAATGAGGCCAGAAGCCGAGCCAAGGAAATCCAGTGCCGGTCCAACATGAGGCAGATTTACCTCATGATCCATCAATATACGCTGGATAATAGTGATTTCATGCCCCCGGCAAGAAATTATGATGCCAGCCTACCTGGTAACGGCCTTTACTCTTGGTGGCTCCACTGGTACGGGATTCTTTTTGAAAGTTACGTTACCAAAATAAACCACGGTCTGGATCCACTAATCGCAGGCGGATCGACATGGAAAGTCCTCTATTGTCCGGAAACCTTTCTTGAACGAACAGCGTACAATAACTCTGATTATACTTGCGGCTACATGTATTCATGGATGGTCTGGAACGCACACTGCGCCGTCAACTATGATTTCACGGGGTATCAAACCTATGGCAAGATAAACAAATGGAGTAACGATGAGAAGAGAGTCGTTCTTCATTGTGCTGGTCGATTCGGAGGCCGAGCCTATGCGGAAGGTTCGGCTCACGGTGGCGGCGCTGGGTTTGATCCTGGTTGGTATGATTTTGATCTTGCGAAAAAACATCGGGGCGGCACGAATTTTCTCACCTTTTCCGGAGGGATCATCTGGGTCCCCGATCTGGGCGGAATTGCCCCGTACCAATACAATAATCAATACATCCATTGGTGGCCAGCCCAATAGACCCGTGGGGTGGGTTTTCCGAAACCCACCGTTACTCAAACACCCGCTCGACTCTGTGCAGGGTTGCTGTCGATCAAACATGGAAGGATTTTGAGGGAATAACGGGTCTGAGAGGCGAGATAGATGAACCGGACGACGCAAGCCTATGTCGACATGATGCCCAAACGAGATTCGCGATGGAGAAACAGATGAAACGTACGATCGGCATGTTGGTTTTGTTCGTGGGATCGATTTCGGTTTTCGCCGAGACGCCGGGGATGAAAATCGTCAGCGACCTTGATTTCACCAAATCGAAGGACATGGCGGGATGGACCTTCGATCCGAACAACGGCAAAGTAGCGGTGATGGATAAGTTCCTGCGAATCGAAAGCCTGTCCGGCAAGGGCAAGGAGTGGAACAGCCAGACCATTCAATACACGCCGGGATTCTCCGTGGAAGAAGCCACCGTGCGAATCGAGGTCGACGTAGCCCGGCAGAACATCTACCGCGATTTCCACATGGCAATCCATCCAAAGAGCGGGCACATGTTCCGCGAACCCGCCGTATGGTTCCATATCGATCACGGGACATCCAGCAGCCTGCTGGTCCGACAATGGGAAGGCGGTGCGCAGAAGCATCCGATCCCACAGACGAAACTCCCGTTCGTTTTTGACAGCGGGGTCAAGGTCGTGCTCACCCTGGCAAAGGGAACCGGTACGCTCACGCTCACGAAGGGCGCCGCAGCCAAGACGATCAAACTCGGGACGCTCATCGCCCCGAAGTGGCAGATCGAGCCGTTTACCGTGCTGATCGGAACGTCCCAGCACGGCAACTCGAACGACCCAGCCGTCGCAGACATCTCCCGCGTACGCATCTCGACAACCAAAGGCGACGAGGCAACCGCAGCCGAGAGCGTCGGCAACGGCCCGGGCAAAGACGACACAGTGACATATGTCGATCTGACCCCCTACGCCAACCGGCGATTCGAAGACGAGACCGCGGACGACAAAGTCGGCGGCTGGACCGACCAGGGGTCCAACGACATGCGGTTCATCCCCAAGGGATACCAGTTTTTCCGCAACGTCCCGTTCTATATTAGCGACAAGTTGGCCGTCGTCGGAAACGCGCCCGAGCCGGGATGCATCATCCTCGGCAGCAAGAATTCTCCTGCTTTCATGATGGAAACCAAACCCATGGCGGTGAACGCTCCGGCCGCGTATCTGTATTTCCTGCAGGCTGCCGCGTGGTCGGGCGAAAACATTCACTGCGCCGATTACATCGTCAAATACACCGACGGAACAACAGCAAGCATCCCAATGCGTACCGGAATTGACCTCGGCGAATGGTGGGAACCGAAGGACACGCCCAAAGCCGTCGTCGCCTGGCGAGGGCGAAATCCCGCCAAGGACAATGTCGGGTTCTATCTCCACGAGTGGACGAATCCGAATCCCGACAAGAAAATCGAATCAATTGTTTTTCGGAGCACCAATAGCACAGCCGTACCGATACTGCTCGGCATCACCGCGTCGCCTAAGAAGATCGACATCGGACCTCACCCCCGCCCCTACCAGGACCCCGGAGCGGCCGTGTGCGAATATCGCGAGCGGATCAAGACCGCTCCCAATATCGGACAAGGCCCGAGCAAGCTGACCGTCACCCGCACCCTTCCGATCGCCAAGGAAAGTCAGGTGAAACAGGCAAGGATCGACATCGTGCGATACCGGGCCCAGCGGCCAGCCAAAGTCACCTGTACGTTGGCGGGAGTAACCAAAACGGCAAGTCTGCCGGCTGGCGAATTGCGCGCCCGGTTCCTCTTTACTGAGAAGGACGTCGCCAAATTCCTCACCGAGCACAAGGACGCATTCACGGTCGCCGTAAGCACGGACGACCCAGCCGGTTTCGAGGCCCGCCAATACGAGACCAATCCCAACCACGATTGGATCCCCAACGGCGAAGATTTTGAACATGGAGCCTACGCCGTAACCGGTGTCTACATGATCACCCCGTTCCTGCCGGACCACAAGTACTCCGCCTATGTCGAGAACCGCCCCAAAGGCGTCAAACCCCTGCCGATCGTTCGGGAAGAATCGCAACTCACACCCGCTGCGGCGAAGCCCGACTGGCTCGGCTCCAAAATCTGCCTCAGCTCAATTTGGCAATGGCAGCCCGGAGCAAGAAAAGGGTTCGTACCCACCGAAGACAAAATCCCGACGAAGGACTGGCAGGACATTCTCATCCCAGCCAACGTTGGACCGATGATCTTCGAAAAGGATCAATACTGCATCTCCGCCTGGTTCAAGAAGGACCTTTTCGTCCCCACCGAGTGGCAGGACAAACGCCTCGCGATTCAGTTCGACAGCGTATCGGATTTCGCCACCGTGTTCTGCAACGGCAAGAAACTCCTCTATCATGAAGGCGTGGCGGCGTTCGAGGTCGACCTGACGCCGGCTGTGAAGTTCGGCCAGACCAACACGATCGTCGTCTTCGCGGAAAACGTCTACAAGGGAATGATACTCTTCCAGACCACCTCGCGATTGAAAGACGTCGAAGCTATGGTCATGCCCTACAAAGGTCACGCGTATCGGATCGAGTTGGTTCGCGGAGCGTGGGACCAGAAACCGGACGAGGTGGAATTGCTCCTCGACGGCAAGGACGTGGGCAAAAAGACGGACGACGTGAACGCGGTAATCCAGACGGGCAACGGGCTCTATCACCGCCAACTCGAGTGGAACACGAGCTATCTCTTCTTCTCCGTACCGGGCAATGTGGACCTCAAGTCGCTCCGTGAGCGGCTGGCGATCCGGTACTACCTGCCTGGCATATTCACGCACCAGGGCCGGCCCGACGCAAGCCACCATTGGCGCAACCCGCGGCCGTGTGACACGGGACTGAATCGCGATGTCTTTCTCTCCGTAACCGGCAAGTCCTTCATTGACGACGTCTTCGTCCGGACCTCGTTCCGCAAAATGCAGATCGAAGCCGACGTGTCCTGCACAAACGTTCCCGCGGATGGCGCGACGATATCGGCCACGGTCCGCGATGGCGCCAAAACCGTGCTCGATCTCGGTTCGCAAACCGTCAACGCCTCCAGCCCGAAAATCACCTTCGTCAAGGACTGGAAGGACCCGCAAATCTGGGGACCGACGAACCCTTACCTGTATTTCCTGCAGTTGGAACTGAAGGACAACGCCGGCCGAGTCCTCGATCGAAAATTCGAGCGATTCGGATTCCGAGAGTTCTGGATCGAAGGACCCGACTTCGTCTTCAACGGGCACAAACCGTATTACATCCAGAATGCCAGTTTCGGTATGTGGAGTGGGCCGATAAACCGGGTCAATTTCCGTTGGCTTTGCCTTGATATGAATCAACAGGGAAACATTAACACAATCCGAACCCACGTCTTCGGAACACACTATCCGGACACCGCTCAGGTGGCTGACGAAATGGGAATGCTGCTCCAGCCCGAAGACCCGTTCCTCACCCCCCCATGGGTCATGAACGACCAGGGAGTGATCGATCTCGAAAAAATAAAAGTCTCCATCCAGTGGACAATCGCCGCCATGAAACGCATGCGGAATAATCCATCCGTGGTGATGTGGTCGGCCGACAACGAGCACCAGGTCGATACCCGTCCCGAGCAGCTAACGCCCGCGAGCAAAAGTGTCGCCGAGTCGTTGCTCCAGCTCAACGCGGAAATCAAAAAGATGGACCCGACGCGCCCCATCGTCAACAACGGCGATTCTGTCCTCGCCCTGCACAACTACTGGAAAGACCCGCGAGTCGATACCATCGATGGACACTATGTGAATTTCAGCTTCTTCGCCAACTGGAAGAAACGCTTCGGCAAGCCCTGCACCACCGGCGAAGAATCGCTCGGAGGCCCCTTCGCCTGGTCGTATCAGCATCCGACCGCAGCCATGATCCGGAAAGGCGAGGACGCACGCGCCTATTTCTGGAACAACGTCAATGCCGCAGCCTGTTACATCGGCGACCGCATTCAGAGCTGGAAGAAGATGGGATTGGCCGGAATATGCCCGTTCGCGTTCCAGCTTCAGTACAACCCATTCCTGCTGGCCTGGCCCGGTGTCCATTACGGCGACGCCACACCGGACGTACCCTGGCCCGCCCAGGCCGGTGAAGGTCCCAAACCCAAGTTTTACGGATATGACCATCAGCACAGCTACAATTTCTTCGATCCCAACGCGCCGCGCGTCTATCTGCGGACATTCAACTCCGTCCGCGACAACTTCGACGAAGTGCCCAAACTTCAGCCGCGGTTGAGCCCGGAAATCGTGATTGAACTTACCGACGCTGCGGGTAAGCCCGTACGCGACGCCCTCGTCTGGCTCGTCCCGACCAGCCAACCCGGTGCGCCCTACGGAATTCCGACCGATATGACGGGAAAGGCATGGTTCTGGTGCAAGTCCGGCCCCGGCACCTATAACGTCGTGGTCGACGTGGACGGAAAAACATATACAGGACAGGTCACACCCGCCCAGCCCGGCGAATGGCTCCAGGTCAAAACCGTCAAAATGGTCGTTGGAAAGTGGGGTTTGAGCGTCCGGGCACCCATTTTGCCGAATATCGGGCTTCCACAACCCTATAAAAAACACAATTTTATTGAAATTGGCGATTGACGCGGCAGAAGATTCACACTATACTATTTCAAATGTAAGGGAATTCCTGCTCCGCACGGGGCGCTTCGGTCTTTCTTGAAGATCGATAATGGGCTCGGTTGTACGCGGCGATGAGCTCAGGCCTCCGGAGAGGACCACTTACCGCGACCTGTGGAAACACGATCACGGTCAGATACAATTGAATCGGTAGTCTTTTGTCTATACTTCGATGACCGAACTTCGGTCTCAGAACGAATTTGGACGAGTACGGAGAAAATACTACCCGGTGGTGTAATTGGTAACACAGCAGTTTTTGGTACTGCTATTTCTGGTTCAAGTCCAGACCGGGTAGTTGCTTTATTTCCCGGTAACTCAACACTCGGCCGCTATCGGCCAAAGTGAGGAATATATGGCAAAATTGCACGCGGACGAAACGAAGAAACCGACGGTAGGAATCATCCTGGCCGCCGGAAAAAGTACGCGTATGATTACGGACCTGCCAAAGGTCCTCCACGAAGTCTGCGGACGTCCCATGCTCGCGTTCGTTATCGATGCCTGCCGTGAAGCCGGTATCGAACAGCTCTATATCGTCGTCGGGTACGGCAAGGATCAGGTAATCCGGGAATTCAAGGATGTCCCGAATATCACCTGGGTCGAGCAGACCGAACAAAAAGGGACGGGACACGCCGTTATGTGCTGCCAACCATTCCTCAAGGATTTCCGGGGCAACTGCGTCATCCTCTGCGGCGACGGCCCCCTTATCCGCGGCAAAACTCTCAAAGAGCTTCTCGACAAGCACAACCAGGAGCACTCCTACGCCACCCTCGCGACGGCTGTCCTCCCAGACCCCACCGGATACGGACGAATCGCTCGCGATGTGTACGGCAACCTGCAAGGGATCGTCGAACACTCCGACTGCACTCCCGAACAGCGAAAAATTCAGGAAGTGAATCCGAGCTACTATTGCTTCGATTACGAAACCCTCGCCTGGGCCCTCGGGCAGATCAAACCCAATAACGTCAAAAAAGAATATTATCTGACAGACGCCCTGGCCGGGATCATCCGCAGCGGAAAAAAGGCCATCGCCATCACCGCTGTTCCGCCCGAAGACGTCCTTTCCATCAACTCCCGACGCCAACTCGCGGAAGTCAGCAAACTGATGCAGGGCCGAATCCAGGAAGAGTTGATGAGCAAGGGAGTCACCATCGTCGACCCGCCCAACACCTGGATCGACGCCCGTGCCCAGATCGGACAGGACACCGTCATCCAACCCTTTACCTACATCAACGGACCCGTCAAGATCGGACGCAATTGCCGTATCGGACCGTTCGCGTTCCTGCGGGAAGGAACCGTGCTCGAAAATGACGTCGTCCTCGGCGTATTCATCGAGGTCAAAAACGCCAGGTTCGGTGAAGGAACGCGGGCTCGACACCACAGCTACATCGGCGACGCGACCGTCGGACGAAACGTCAATATCGGCGCGGGAACCATTTTCTCCAATTACGATGGCAAGGATATCCAGGAGACCAAGGTCGGCGACGATTCCTTCATCGGGTCCGGTGCCGTCCTCATCGCCCCGCTTCACGTTCAGAACAAGACCCATGTGGACCCCGGTTCCGTCGTCAGCGGAAACGGCTCCAAACCCCTGGATGCGCCCCACGCGAAAACCACTCGAAAACGCAAAGCAGGTAAAAAGGCATGAACGCGCTGAAAATATTCACCGGCAATGCGAATATCCCGCTCGCCGAAAAAATCGCGGACTACCTCGGCATGCGACTCGGCCAGAGCCGAATCGCACGGTTCCCCGATAGCGAAGTCCTCGTCAAGGTCGAGGAGGATGTCCGGGGCGCCGACGTGTTCGTTATCCAGAGTCTCTGCGACCCCGTCAACGAACACCTCATGGAACTCCTCATCTTCATCGATTGCCTGCGACGGGCGTCCGCCCAGCGGATTACCGCCGTCCTCCCCTACTTCGGATACGCCCGCCAGGACCGCAAGGACGAGGGGCGAGTCCCCATCACCGCCAAGCTCGTCGCAAACCTCCTCGTGACCGCCGGCGTCAATCGCGTCCTTACTATCGATCTCCACGCCGCCCAGGTCCAGGGCTTCTTCGATATCCCCGTCGACCATCTGCTCGCCGAACCGGTGATCTCCTATCACCTCAAAAAACTCAGCCTCAATGGAAGTCTCATGATCGTCTCCCCGGACGTCGGAAACGTCAAGCGGGCCAAAGCCTATGCCCAGCGGTTCGACGTCGATCTGGCGATCATCGACAAGCGACGGGTAAGCGGGTCGGAAATCGTCACCGAGAACATCATCGGTAACGTCAAAGACAAAACCATCCTCATGGTCGACGACCTGATCGCGACCGCTGGAACCATCTGCAATGCCGCAAAGCTTTGCGTCGATCGCGGCGCAAAAGCCATCTATGTCGCCGCCACGCACCCCGTCCTCTGCGGACCGGCCATCGAACGGATCTCCGCATCGACCATCAACAGCCTGATCGTCACAGATACTATTCCCCTGTCAAAACAGGCGAAAGATAATCTACCGTTTATACAAGTCCTTACGGTTTCGGATCTCCTCGGCGAGGCAATTCGCCGGATCCACCGTAATGAATCTGTCAGTAACCTATTTTTAACCGGATAGCTTTGGAGGAAATCTGAAATGTCAAAGGCCACTGAACTCAAGGCCCAACCTCGAACCGAATTAGGATCGCTGGCGACGCGAAAAATCCGTCGCCAGGGATTTTTGCCCGGAGTCATTTATGGACATAAGAAGGACACGGTCTCCGTGTCGGTTCCTGCGGACGACTTCATCGGAATGCTCAAGCACGGCGCTCACCTCTTCGAGCTGAAGATGCCCAGCCAGTCGGAAACAGTCCTCGTTAAGGAAGTCCAGTACGATCACCTCGGCACAAACCCCATCCACGTCGATTTCACACGCGTCGACTTGAATGAACGGGTCCCCGTCTCCGTTCCCCTGGTCCTGCGAGGTACCCCGGCCGGGGCGTCCGCGGGTGGCGTGCTCCAGCAGATCCTGATGGATATCGAGATCGAATGTCTCGTAACCGATATTCCCGAACAGATCCGCGCCAACGTCGCCAAACTGGAGTTGAACCAGTCCCTGCACGCCAACGAAATCCAGCTTCCTGAAGGCGCCAAGCTGCTCACCAATCCCGAGGCCGTCGTCGCCGTCGTATCCTTGATCGCCGAAGAGGAAGCGGCCACCGCCGTTCCGGGCGCCGAAGCTGCGTCCGAACCCGAAGTCATCACCAAGGGCAAGGCCGAGGAAGAAGGCGAGGAAGGCGAAGCAGAGGCGAAGGGATAGTCTCCCATGTACCTTATTGTCGGCTTGGGAAACCCGGGAACAAAATACGAAGGAACGCGGCATAATCTCGGGTTTCTCGTCGCTGATAAATTGGCCCAGCGATGGGCCGTTTCCGTTGACAAAAGAAGATTTGAAGGTCGTACCGGCGGCGGGCTGGTCAAGGGTCAGCAGAGTCTGATCCTCAAACCGGAAACGTTCATGAACAATTCCGGCATCTCCGTCCGAGCGGCTCTGGATTTCTATAAACTCGAGCCTAAAGACCTCGTCATCATCCTCGACGATCTGGCCCTTCCGGTGGGGCAGGTGCGGGTGCGTCCCCAAGGATCCGCCGGCGGACACAACGGTCTGGCCGACGTGATCAACAAGATGGGAACGGACCGCGTCGGGCGAGTCCGAGTCGGTATCGGTTCGCCACCGCCCATGATGAGTTCCGTGGATTATGTCCTCGGGCGATTCACGACCGACGAAAGACCCTTGATCGATCGCGCCGTCGAGGAGGCTGCCGACGCCGTTGAGACCATCCTGGTCGATGGATATCCAAAGGCTATGGAAAAATTCAACCGGGCAAAAGGCCCGGACGCTCCGGAGGAACCCAGGCGGGAACCCTCGGACAAGAAGATACCTTGAAGGCATGTGTACTACGTTATAAGGAGATAGAAATTGTCAGTGAAACGTGTGTATGAGGCGATGTTCCTGTTCGATCCTACCGCGGGAAGCAATTGGGAACGCGTGGAAGAGCAGGTCAAACGGCTGATGGAACGGGCGGACGCTGAGATGATCCGCATGAAGAAGTGGGACGAGCGGCGTCTGACTTATGAAGTCGAAGGGCGCAAACGCGGCGTCTACGTGTTGGCCTACTTCAGGGCCCCCACGGATAAAATCGCCGGCCTCGAGCGCGATGTCCAGCTCTCCGAGGAAATCCTACGTGTCCTGGTCCTTTGCCGAGACCATATCTCAAATGAAAAGGCCATTGAGATCGTTGACAACGCCCAGGCCTACGTTCCTCCCCCGCATCACGAAGCTTTCGATCGTGAAGGTGGATACGGCCGTGACCGTGACCGCGGATATGATCGCGATCGTGGCTATGACCGCGACCGAGGAGGATATGGTCCTCGACAGGGACAGCTCCAGGACGAACCCACCGATATTCCCGAAGGTGAGGATGGCAGCGAGGAAATCCCCGTGGGCAAATAGTTCGGAGTGCCTTGCTGATGTGGACTTCAAAAACCGGAAATGTCAGCCTATACTAAACGATGTGGGGTTACATTTCCCTTTTTGAATAGGAATATAGAATGGCTAATTATAATAAAGTGATTCTGGTCGGAAACCTGACACGGGATCCGCAACTTACTTATCTGCCTTCGCAGATGCCCGTTGTGGAGTTCGGCTTGGCTGTCAATCGAACGTGGACAGGGCAGAATAACCAGAAGAAGGAAGAGGTTTGCTTCATCGATCTCCGGGCATATGGAAAGCAGGCAGAGACGATCAACCACTACCTGTCAAAAGGTCGCCAGGTCCTTATCGAAGGACGTTTGAGCTACCAACAATGGCAGGCCCAGGATGGTAGCAAACGTAGCAAGCATATTGTCATCGTCGAAGCGTTTCAGTTCCTGGGGACCGGTCCCGGAGCGGGCGCCGAACAGCCCGACGCCAATGCCGCAGCCGTCAGACCGCCCCTTCGTTCACGTAACGCACAACCGGTGCATTCCCAGGGCGATCAGACGCCTCCCCCCGATGTCGTACCCGAAGAGGATATTCCTCAGCCGGGAGGCACGGAGGATGATATCCCCTTCTAGGGGTCATCCCGCAACGCGGACCATAGTCGGACCGCCGGAATTTGCACAATAAGTTCATCAACAACATTTATCAATTACTGATTTTGGAGGTTACGATGGGTAAGGACAAACGGAAGAAATTTCGCGAAATTTTAAAGTGCCGGTTCTGCCGTGACAAAGTCGAGGAAATTGACTACAAGGATCTGCACATCCTGCAGAAAATGGTCACCAGCCAGGGAAAACTCTATAGTCGCAAACGCTCCGGAAATTGCGCGAAACACCAGCGACAGGCTCAGCAGGCCGTCAAACGCGCCCGCTTCATGGCCCTGTTGCCATACGTCGGATAAGCGACCCGGACAATCTGAATTTGAATATCGAACATTAGGAGTACGATAATGCGGAAATTACTGCTTCAGGCCGATGTCAAGTCCCTCGGCAAGATCGGCGACATTGTCAACGTAAGTGATGGATATGCCCGAAATTACCTGCTGCCTCAGGCACTCGCGACCGAACCAACGGCCAAGAATATCGCTCGCGTGGAAGAAGAACGAAAACGAATCGAGGCCATACGAGCCCAGGAACTCGCCGAAAAGAAAGCCATGGCGGAGCGGCTTAATGGTGTCGAAATCACCATCCTCTCCACCGCCAACGAGTTGGGCGTCCTCTTCGGTTCCGTCGGACCCAAAGAAATTGCTGACGCCCTGCGAGAAGAAGGGTATAATGTAGACCCGAAGAATGTGATCCTGGCGGACCATCTGAAGCAGGTCGGCAAGTATTCGGTTTCGCTGGAACTGGCACCGGAGGTCACCTGTACGGTCACGGTCTGGGTCGCTCCGAGCAAGGACTCGGCGGTTCAGATCGCAAAACCAGGCCAGGAAACGACGCAAGAGTCAGCCCAGGCCGATGGCACAAACGAATAACCAACCGGACGCATTGCTCGGGGATCGAAAGCCC
Source organism: uncultured Phycisphaerae bacterium (assembly GCA_964563935.1). Taxonomy (GTDB): domain Bacteria; phylum Planctomycetota; class Phycisphaerae; order JAAYCJ01; family JAAYCJ01; genus JBAZZQ01. The sequence goes on from CAZLZE010000001.1 coordinate 65,919, forward strand.
CCGCATTCTCTCAGCGCGGAAATGAGCGTGCTGGGCGCCATGATGCTCAGCAAAGAGGCTATCGGTGAGGTTATCCCGATCCTCAAGGAAGAGAGCTTCTTCAACCCGGCGCATCGGATCATCTACAAGGCACTGATCGATCTGTATCAGGAAGGACAACCACCCGACGTGGTCCTTCTGCGCCGGGAGCTGCAGCGAAAGGAACTCTTGGACCAGGTGGGCGGTCCCCAGTATCTGGGCCGACTCCTCGTGGCCACTCCGTCCGCAGCCAATATCGAGTTTTACGCCAAAATCGTCCGCGACCAGTTCATGCTCCGCCGGCTGATCCAGGCCTGTAATGAGAGTCTTGAGGAGTCCTTCACCGACGCCTTCGAAACCAAGGAGGTCCTCGACCGCGCCGAGCAGCGGATCTTCAATATCACCCAGGATCGTGTCTCCGGCGGCGTGGAACCGCTCAACAAGTTCCTCGATGCCGCCGTCAAGCAAATCGAGGAACGGGACGGAAATTACCTGACCGGCATCCCGACCGGCTTTACCGAACTCGACGACCTGCTCAGTGGAATGCAGAACGGCGAACTCATTATCATCGCCGGACGACCCTCCATGGGCAAAACCGCCTTCGGCCTCAACGTCGCCGAACACGTCGCCGTCGACCAGCAAAAGCCCACGGTCTTCTTCTCCTGTGAAATGTCCAAACAGCAGGTCGTGCAGCGTCTTTTGTGCTCCCGCGCAAAAGTCGACTCCCACCGCATGCGGCGAGGATTGCTACACGACGAGGAGAAATCGCGAGTATTGATGGCCTGCGACGTCCTTCAGGGCTCGCCATTATACATCGATGACACTGCGGGTATGAGCATCCTCGAACTTCGCGCCAAATCCCGCCTGCTCATGGTCCGAGAGAAGATCTCCGCGGTATTCATCGACTACCTCCAGTTGCTTTCCTGCCCGGGCTCAGAGTCCCGTCAGCAGGAAGTGTCCAATATCTCCCGCGGACTAAAGGCCTTGGCCAGGGAACTCAATGTCCCCGTCGTCGCCCTGGCACAGCTCAACCGCGGCGTCGAAGGACGCGAAAGCCACAAGCCACGAATGAGCGACCTTCGGGAAAGCGGAAGTATCGAGCAGGAAGCCGACGTTATTATCCTGCTCCATCGTGAAGACTATTACCGGGAAACCGGAAGCGAAACGGCGGATGACACGTTTGGAATCGCTGAAATCATCGTCGCCAAGCAGCGAAACGGACCCGTGGGCACCATCCAGGTCCAATTCTCAAAGAAACACACCAGGTTCAACAACCTGGCCCATGCTCCCATGCCCAGCGAAGACAGCGTGTACATTCCTCCGTCAGCCAATCAGTCGCCGTTTTAAGTGCGTATCCCAATAACCCCGCGGGCCGAGACGCCGGATATTTCGGCTCGGACCAAGGCGTGAGGAAGAACAGTATTTGGAGTATACGGTGACGACGAACAACGACGGGTTGAGTCGAAAGACCCGCCGTCCCTGCGGGTTCGGGCGGTGCCTGACAGGCACCGGTTCGCCCTTCGGGTCAAGAATGTGTGAATCTTCTTCGCAGAGGACTGTCATGTTCTTAACGCGAAGCGCGAGAAAGACGCCTGCAGCGCCCGCGCCGCCAACCGGTTTTGGACCGAACGCGGTCCCGTAAGGTTATTGGGATTGGCTCTAAGGTAAAATCCGCTTTCGGGCAGGCGGCAATGGGGACCTTGTCCTATAATTTAGTGATATGATGGAACCACCTGCACTAATAAAACAGGAGTTGACCGAACAGATGCTCACGACCGGGGCGCATCTTGCGGCCAAGATCGGTGCAAAGGCTTTTTTTACCTGCCTTGACATCATTCCTCATCCTCACGCCATCAAAGAACTCGATTTCAACGGCACCGAACTCATCCTTGTCGTACGTGACAGCCAAAAACTCAAAGTCGCCGACGCCCTCGGTTTCAGGAACATCAAGATCCCACACGTCAGGCTCACCCGAATGGGACAGATCAAAACCGCGGTCATCATTGCCTTCAGCCAGAGAATGCTCGACACCGGAGATACCGTCGTCTTCGTGGTCGGTCCCGTCGGAGGACACCTCGACACCATGGTCGTCATGCGCGTCGGCGATGAGTGGGAGATGTTCCGTACCGTGAACCAGCCCAGACTCACCGAGCATATCAAACGCGTCGTCTTCGAGCAAACTCTCACCCTGGCCCTCGAACTCGCGGCCGAGGGACGCGAAGGAAAACCCGTCGGTGCCCTTTTCGTCGTCGGCGACTACCGAAATGTCGTCCAGCACAGGGAGCAGAATATCATCAACCCCTTCCGCGGCTACTCCGAAAAATCACGGAATATCCTCGACGAAGGAATGCGGGAAACCGTTAAAAATTTCGCCAAGCTTGACGGCGCGTTCATCATCAAGGGAAACGGCGTCATCATGTCCGCAGGGTCTCACCTCAAGGCCATCAAACCTCATGGCCCGCTCCCCACCGGACTCGGTTCGCGCCACGCCGCCGCCTCCGGAATCACCGACGTCACAAAGTCCATCGCCATCACAATCAGCGAGTCCACGGGAACCGTACGCATCTGGCGACGCGGGCAGATCATTACCGAAATCGAGCGACCCTCGCCGAACCTCGATCAAGGTCCGCTCGCCGCCCTCTAGAAAAACAAAACGATCGCCCGGCCCATCGACCGAACGATCGTTTCCATTCCGTCACAATTCCAACTCGATAGAAGACTCTAGCCGAATAAACTCACGATCATACCCGCCAGGCTCAGGCTCTCGCCGACAATCGAAACGGCATTGCATCCAACGCACCCAACAAGAATCATCGCCGAGCAAACCGACATCATTACTGCCTTGAACATCTCATGCTCCTTCAGAAAAACATCCGTCGTGACCTACTATCCTTGTACAGTACATCGGATAGAATGGTTCATCTGGTTGAATATTATACCGGGATCAAGTAAACGAGTTCTACAAAATTACGGATGTTTATATCCCACTCTTGGGATGTCGTAAAAAATGGGCGGTGGCCTGAAAGGCTTACCCACCGCCCAGTTGGTGACTGCAGCGGAACCCATCAATCTCAGCCGCGTTCCGTTCTCAATGCCGGCAGCGTTCGATAACGCCGGCAACCATTCCGCTCGCTTTGGAGTACTTCATCCACGTTCGCTCGGAAGTCGCATACAGAAGCACTCCCACCCCTACGGCCAGGTATACCGCGCTCAGGATCAGGAGGATCAGTGACTTCACCCACATGGCCCAGGGGATAAGAAACAGCAGCGCGACATGAAAGAGAACAAACCCGGATGCGAGCAGAAGCAAAAGGCAGGACAACCCGACATAGCCCACTGCGGCTTTGCGCGCCTTTCCTAATGCCTTGACATACTGCGAAATCGCTTCTATCCGGACCAACTCCATCGCGTTCTGCTGGTAGTGCCTCACCGCCGCCAGCGACAACGCCGTGACGATCTCCCAGAAAACGGACGGGCGTTCTTTCACCGGCCGCTCGGTCTCGACCGGCTTTTCTTTGTATGCAAAACGTATCATGGTATTTTTCCCGTGTATTACTTTCGCCCAAGTATGAATCCCAGGATAAGCGCGCCCAACGCCACCCCGCCGATATACCCCCACGGGCTCTGATGCACGTTCTCATCCAGCATCGCCACCATGTCCCTCGCACGTTCCTGTCCCATATGGCTTGCCTGCCGTATACGATCCGCATACTGACGCGTCGTGTCGCTGATCGCCTGCCCAACGCTCGACTTCCCGCTGAAAAACGCATCCTTCAAGTCGCTGTACCGATCCGAAATCAGACCCATCAACTCCGATTTCTTCTCACGTGCCGCTTCACTCAAAAGATTCAGCGCTTCCTCGATTTTCTGATCGCTCACACTCTGTTGTGTCCCATCCATATGACTCCCCCTTTCATGGTTCTGGTTATGGACGTCGAGAGGATAAGATCACTTCCCACATCGCGGCTCGGCGGCATGAGATAGAGAAACGGAAGTTTACTTTCCCCCGAATATTGACTCCCGGTTTCAGTATATGACCCATTCAAACAAATGCAATAAAAAATGCCCCGCGACCGATTATCAATGATCCTGTTTTTCCTTTCAGTATCTTCGACACGTTGATTATGATAGGCCGGTCATATTGAGGAGTTTTGATCATGAAGTCCGACAACAAGATAGTTCTTCTCCCCAAACCGCAACAGATCCGGTATCACGCGGGAGAGTTTGTCCTGCAAGGGTCGATCGCCGTCACATACCAGGGCGATCCCGTCGTTCTCTGGCCTATTGCCCGCAAGCTTCAACAGGCTGTTGTCTCCGCCCTGAACATCCCCTGCGATATCCTTACGCAGAACGCCAACGCAACTGCGCCCGAAGGCGGAGTGTTCATCGCTATCCACAAGAAAAAACCTGCCCGCGAGCAGGCCTATCGCCTGTCCGTCACTCCCAAGGGAATTACGATTCTCGCCCAGGACGCCCCCGGCGCGTTTTACGGCGTCGCCACCCTCTCCCAAATCCTGCGCCAGTGCAAACGAAGCATTCCCGCGTGCGAAATTGACGACTATCCTGACTTCTCCTCCCGGGGAATCATGCTGGACATCAGCCGGGACAAGGTCCCCACGCTCGATAGCCTCTTCGCCCTCGTCGATGAATTCGCCGACTTGAAGCTCAACCATCTCCAGCTGTATACCGAGCATACTTTCGCATTCCGAAATCATCAGGAAGTCTGGGCGCAAGCCAGTCCCATGACCGGGCAAGACATCCTCAAGCTCGATGCTTACTGCCGCGAGCGATTCGTCGAACTCGCACCCAATCTGAACTCCTTCGGCCATTTCCATCGATGGCTGGAAATACCTCGCTATCGTGATCTGGCTGAATGTCCCGACGGTTTCGATCACCCCTGGGGACCGGGCGGCCGGTTCAATCACCCATTCAGCCTGAACCCCATCGACCCGCGAAGCCTGACTCTTCTCGATGAACTCTACTCGGACATGCTCCCCTATTTCACAAGCCGGAATTTTAACATCGGCTGCGACGAAACCATCGATCTCGGTCTCGGCAAGAGCAAGGCGATCTGCCGGAAAAAAGGCAACGGCCGCGTCTATCTCGATTTTCTCCTCAAGCTCTACAAGTTGGTTAAACGCCACGGCCGAATCATGAATTTCTGGGGCGATATCATTATTCAGCATCCGGAACTCGTACCCGAACTGCCCAAAGACATCGTTGTCCTGGAGTGGGGATATGAAGACACCCATCCCTTCGAACAGCATGGCGAAAAATTCGCTCAGACGGGACTGCCCTTCGACGTATGTCCGGGAACCTCCTCCTGGATGTCCATCACCGGACGAACGGATAACTGCCTGGGAAATCTCAGAAATGCAGCCGCCAATGGCGCCAAATACCACGCCAGGGGATTCCTCATCACCGACTGGGGCGATGCCGGTCATCCACAGTATCTCCCCATCAGTTATCTCGGCTTCGCCGCCGGCGCAGCCCTTTCCTGGAGCTACCAGGCCCATCGCGACGACAACTTCATCCACGCCCTCGACCGGCTGGTCTTCAAAGACTCAGCCAACGTCATGGGCAAACTGGCCTATGACCTTGGAAACGCATATCGCATGGTCGGAAACCTGGAAGGCAACGCCAGCACCCTGGCCAAGATCATCCTCGCTCCTGCCGTCGCCATTCCCGCCGGCGTAACCGAAAAGAAGCTCAAAGCCACACGACAATACATCCAGGATGTAATGTCGCCGCTCGCCTCAGCCAGATTGGACCGACCCGACGGACTCCTGATCAAACAGGAATTCGCCAACAACGCCCGAATGCTCCTCCATGCCTGCGATCGCGGTCTCGCCGTTCGTCAGGGAAAACTCGGCGACCAGGCGGTCCGTGCCGCGTTGGCCAAAGATATGCGCATCATTCTCGGGGCTCATCGCGAGCTCTGGATGGCCCGCAACCGCGTCGGCGGACTCCAGGACAGCGCCAGACGATTCGAACAACTCCTGGATGAATACGACGGAAAAAAGAAGCCTGTTTGATCCGGAACCAACGGATGAATCTCTGTCCCGAGTGCTATTGTGAGCTCAAACGGACAAAGGACACTGCCGGCATTGTCTGGCTCTGCCCCCGATGCGGCGGCCGGGCGTCAAGCTTGGCTGTGCTCGGAAAGACCCTCTCCGACGATCTCGTCAGGCAGCTCTGGAGAATCGCCAAGGAGGAAAAACTTCCCTCCGACCGCATCTGCCCGCTCTGTAACGAGCCCATGGTTCGCGCCAATCATCCCAAAACGCCCGGTACGATGCTCTGCCCGAGATGCCGAATCGCCTGGTTCAACGCTCAGGAGTTCGCCGAACAGGCCGCCCACGCCAAAGAACATGCCGCCTCCCACAAGGCTGATCCCAGAGCCGAGCAGGCCATCGCCGCTTTTGAAGCCGCCTCCCGAAAACATATCGATCGCGTCAAGTGGCTTGGGCGGGTGTCCGGATTGGATCAAGAACTTCAGGAACCGCCCGATGCCTGGTGGAAACTCGTCCTTGCCTTCCTCGGCGTCCCCGTCAAGGTCGAAACTGAAGAGTTTACCCACAGACCCTGGCTGACATGGACGCTCATACTCACCGTCAGCGCGATCAGCATCGCCTGCTTCTCAAACTGGGAGATCATCTTCGAAAAGTACGGGCTTATTCCCGCCCAGGCCCTCCGCTACCACGGGCTCACGTTCCTCACCTGCTTCTTCCTCCACGCCGGCTATCTGCACCTGATCGGAAATATGTATTACCTCCTGGTCTTCGGCGATAGCGTGGAAGATTTCCTCGGCAGGCTCAAGTACGTCGCGCTCATCCTCTTGGCCACCGTCGCCGCGGGAGCGGTCCACGTCATGTACAATCCCGCTTCGCAGGAACCTTGCGTCGGGGCGAGCGGCGGAATCTCCGGCGTCCTCACCTTCTACATGCTCCAATTCCCCAAGGCGCGCCTCGGCTTTTTCTGGTACTGGCGATGGTTCCAGATACCCGCCTGGATCGCCCTTTTCATCTGGTTCATCTACCAGTTCTTCGTCGCCTGGCTGCAGGTCATGGAATTGATCAACGTATCCGCCCTCGCCCATCTCGGCGGCGCAGCCATGGGAATTCTCCTGTGGATCATCTACCGAATATTCGCCGCCTATCGGGCCAAAGTCAGCTCCACGTCATCCAGACTTCCCACGCAATAGCGAGCCTTGTATCGCTCGTCCTCTCCCTTACAGCCATCGTATACCCCGCCCGGACGAAGCACCTGGACCGAACACCACCCCAGCGAATTGGGACCGAAAAAATCTTTCCGCTCATTGTCCGCAATATATACGCACTTCCCTGCCTCTGCCTTGAACTCCCTCATAAGCATCTCAAAACACCGCGCCGAGGGCTTGCTGAATCCTGACCCGTAACTGTCGGTGTAGACCACCTGGTCGAACTGCCTCTCCAATTCCAGAAGCCGCACCTTCGTCTGCTGGCCCGCCAACGGACCATCCGTAAGAATCGCCAGCGAAATTCCCGCCTCACGAAATCTCCTGATCGCTCGCGCCGCGTCCGGGAACAGCGATAAACGACGGTCCGACGTCCGGTAGACGTCCACCAGTTCCGCAACCCGCTCCTGCGTCACCGGCTGACCCAAATCCGCCAGAACAACCTGAAATATCTCTCCCCGACGCCCCGCCTGCGCCAACGATTTCATCTTGCTGACCAATCCTTCCGCCAATGCCGCGTTTCCCTTCGCCAACAATTCCGCGACATTCCCAAACCCCTCTTCCGCGAACTCCGACTCCGGATACAGCGTGTCATCCAGATCGAACACCGCCAACCTGATCCCATCAATTCTCACCATCAGCCGGCTATCCTCTCAACTGCGTCACACGCCCACAAACACGTTCCAGAAAACTATTCAATAATACATACCTCGGGCGTATAATAATGGCAATGATATACCATACGATCAAAAGAGTGATCGACCTGCTTGCCGCGGCGCTCGGCCTCGTCATACTCGCCCCCCTGCTCGCTACGATCGCCCTCGCCATCCGCCTCACATCATCCGGACCCGCCGTCTTCCGCCAAAACCGCGTCGGAAAAGACGGCAAGCTCTTCACCTGCTATAAATTCCGAACCATGCGAACCGATGCCGACCCTTACGGTTTCTCGCCCAAGGATGAACACGATCCCCGCGTCACTCCCATCGGTAGGTTCCTCCGAAAATATAGCCTCGACGAACTGCCCCAGCTTCTAAACGTCCTCAAGGGACAGATGACCCTCATCGGTCCTCGCCCCCTCCTGCCCTGGCAATACGAGCAATGGACCGACTATCAAAAACGCCGCTGCCTCGTGAAACCCGGACTCACCGGCTGGGCCCAGATCCATGGCCGAGGAGCCGTCACCCATGAAGACAAAATCGATATGGACATCTGGTACGTTGATCACGAAAGCCTCTGGCTGGACCTCAAGATCCTCTTCCAGACCATCTTCCGCGTCGCACGCGGCGACGACACCCTCGAGGTCCGCTACTCCCGTACCCCCGATCAACCCAATCCTTCCGAACGTGTCTGAAAAACTGTCATTGCAAGCCCCTGATCAGGTCGGCGATAAACTCCGCGAAGCAATCTGGCGTCCTGAGCCAACCCAACTTGTGGCGCACGCTTTAGCGTGCGATCTTCCTTCCTCTTCACACCATTCACACCTTTCGCACCCAAAGGAATCCCAACCGTCAGGAAGCGTGTCGTCCGAATCATCCCGCTGCGCCGACCGATGACGGAAAAACGAATCCCCAAAGATTTTTTATTTTTCAGTTGATCCGTGCTCCAGTGTCTGGTAGATATTAAAGTTTCACCGCTAGTCTGGGGCTTTAGGAAAACACCCACTGACAATTTGAAAGAGCGGTTCTGTTTTTTTGAGGTGGAACTATGAAATTCACTGACATGGATGTCATTGTTGACGAAATTAACGATACGACCCGGCCGCAAAACGCCGGCGACGTTCAAACGGCGAATCCCGACCAATGCCGGGAATGCACGCACTGCGCCGATCTCTGCGGTAAACTCGGTCCCAGCGTCCTGACCGTCCTCGATGGCACAGGCCATGTGGTACGTCCCGTCAAATGCATCAGCGATGGGGCCTGCATCCTTGCCTGTCCGACCCGGGCGACCGTGCTCTTCAGACCCCCTGACGCCCATGGGCCCGCTCAGGCAGCATAAGCCACCCTTCCTCCCGACGCAACCTGCGTCCAGCGAAGGTTTTCTGAAAAAAATTTGAGAAGTTCGCTTGAAAGATCGCGAAGAGTATATTATTATATTAGTTTGCCTTGAACCTGAAGGCAGTGTCATCGTGGAAACGAAGTCTATTTTGTGGAAAGAGTGAAGATGGTAACAACGCTTATTGACAAGACGACTCTGGCGAAAAAAGGGAAGGTGGCCCAGCGGTGGTTTCTCGTCGACGCCAAGGGACTCGTCTTGGGACGACTCGCCTCGGATATCGCCACCATTCTCATGGGAAAGCATACCCCGCGATATACCCCGCACGTGGATACCGGCGACTTCGTCATCGTAACGAATGTCGAAGCCATGAAAATCACCGGGAACAAACTCGAGCAGGAATCCTACGACTACTACACCTACTATCCAGGTGGGCACAAATATGTCAGTTGGCAGGACATGTTCGAAAAGCATCCCGACCGCCTGCTCATGCTGGCCGTCCGGCGAATGCTTCCCAAGAACAAGCTCGCCAGCGCCATGCTCAGCAAATTGAAAATCTTCCGCGGAAACGAGCATCCGCACCAGGCCCAGACGCCCGTCGTTCTGGACCTCAGCAAGGGTTTGGCAAAAGGATTACAGAAACTGTCCTCGTAATTTCTAGACTAGGATACGGAGTGATATGAACACGGAAACGAATCAACCGAAGGAAATGGGCGGCGAGTCTACGGTAACGGCTCCGGTTAGCGGACCGGTGAATGGCTATTATTGGGGTACGGGACGCCGAAAAAGCTCCATCGCCCGCGTCCGGATCAAAAAAGGCTCCGGACAGATCATCATTAACGAACGTCCACTTGATAACTTCTTCAGCCAGGACCGTGATCGCTCCGCGATCCGCAACCTGCTGGCAGCCACCAAGGCTGAGGGACTCGTCGACGTCTTCGCTGAAGTCGAAGGTGGCGGTTTCACAGGCCAGGCCGGTGCCGTGGTCCTCGGACTCGCCCGCGCCATTCGAAAAATGGACGGATCCGTCGACCAGGTCCTTCGCGACGGTCAATTCCTCACACGTGACCCGCGAATGAAAGAACGAAAGAAATACGGAAAACGCGGCGCGCGACGAAGCTTCCAGTTCTCGAAGCGATAAGCCACGAGCCGATTATTTCTACATTCGGATGAGAATCTGCACCGGCCCGTTGCAAACAGCATCGGGCCGGTTTACTTTATACCCGGAATCATCACAAATCGAATTTGGATCAATCAACATGATACGAGTTGGAATTATCGGTGGAACCAGTTACACCGGGGAAGAGTCGATAAAACTCCTGCTTCGGCATCCCCATGCGAAGGTCACGGTCGTCACCACACGCCAGGAAGCCTGCCAGGCCGTCGGCGATATGTTCCCGTCACTTCGAAATCGAATCGACCTCACAACCGAACAGATGGACCTCGACCGTTTCGTCGAACGCGTCGATGTCGCCTTCTGCTGCCTGCCTCACCATGTCTCAATGGGCATCGTCCCTGCGCTCCTAAAGGCCGGCCTGAAGGTCGTCGACTTTTCCGCTGATTACCGCATTCGAGACCTCGCCGTCTACGAAAAATATTACGACAAACATACGGACCCGGAAAATGTGGCCCAGGCTGGCTTTGGCCTGCCGGAACTCTTCCGGGCATCCTTGAAAAATAAGCAGCTCATCGCCAATCCCGGATGTTTCCCCACCGGCGCATCCCTGGCCTTGGCGCCCCTGCTCAAACACGGCCTGATCGCGACCGACCGAATTATCGTAAACTCCGTCTCCGGCGTCTCCGGCGCCGGCCGAAAAGCGGTCCTGATGTACCACCTGCCGGAAATGAACGAAAACCTCTTCGCCTACGCTCCCGGCGGAACGCATCGGCATAGCCCGGAAATCAAGCAGATCTGCAGCGACGTCGCCGGTAAGCCGGTCAACATCCTCTTCCAACCCCACGTCGTCGCCATCGATCGCGGAATCGTCACGACCACCTATTCACAACCCACAAAAACACTCTCCGCCAAGGACCTCCTTGACCTCTATCACTCGTTCTACAAAGGCGAACAATTCATCCGCCTGCTGAACGCACCGCCCACCATGAAGGCGGTCGCGCATACCAATTTCTGCGACATCTTCCCCACCGTCTCGACCGACGGTTCGACCGTCATTGTCTTCTCCGCCATCGATAACCTCATCAAGGGTGCGGCGGGACAGGCGATCCAGAACCTCAACATTATCTCGGGCATCAATGAAAGCGAGGGCTTGCTGTGAGCAATACCACCATCACCTCCCCATTGGGATTCAAATCCGCCGGCGTTACCTGTGGCCTCAAAGCCAGCGGCAAACCCGATCTCGGACTTCTCGTCTGCGACGTACCCGCCGTAGTGGCCGGGTGCTTCACCCAGAACAACGTCAAAGCCGCCCCGGTCGAAATCTCCCGCGAACACATCAAAAGCGGAATCGCCAGAGGACTCGTCGTCAACAGCGGAAACGCCAATGCCTGCACGGGTGAACGCGGATTGAACGACGCACAGAAAATGGCCAGCCTCCTCGCCGCGAAACTCGGCGTCAGCACTCGCGATATTCTCGTCGCCAGCACCGGAATCATCGGACGATTCCTCGATATGGGCAAGATCATCAAGGGCATCGACGATGCCTTCGCCAAGCTCGCTTCCGATGAGCAGGCCGGCATGGACTTCCTCAACGCCATCATGACCACCGACACCAAGCTAAAGCACTCCTACCGCGAGTTCGACATCGCCGGTCAGAAAGTGAAAATCGCCGGCGTCGCCAAAGGCTCCGGTATGATCTGCCCCAATATGGCCACCATGCTCTCCTTCATCACCACCGATGCCAAAATCTCCGCCCCGGACCTTCGCGGCCATCTCGCCCAGGCCGTCAGTCGGAGCTTCAACCGCATCACCGTCGACGGTGATATGAGCACCAATGACACCGTCCTCCTCTTCGCCAGCGGAATGGCCTGCAAGGAAAACCTCGGCTCCGTCTGGCAAAGCGAGTTCGGAGAGAACCTCTACGAAGTCTGCAATGAACTCGCACTCGCCATCATCGACGACGGCGAAGGCGCTACCAAAACCTTCCACGTCATGGTCACCGGCGCCAAATCATACACCCAGGCTCACAAAATCGCTCGCTCCATCGCCCAGAGTTCCCTCGTCAAAACCGCCGTCCATGGCGGAGATCCGAACTGGGGACGAATCATCAGCGCCGCCGGAGCTGCCAGCGTACCCTTCAGCCCTCAAGCCGCCACCCTGTCCATCGGCAACATCGTCGTCTTCAAAAATGGCATGGGGGAAGACTCAGACCTCAAACGCCTCGAAGAAATCATGAAGCAAAAGGACATCTGGATCACCCTCGACCTTGGCGACGGGGACGCCTCCGACGTCGTCCACGGCTGCGACCTGTCCAAAGGCTACGTAGACATCAACGCCTTCTATCACACATAAACCACGTGTCGCTGGCGATCCTCACGAACCGTTGCATTCGCATTCCTTCGGAGTCCTCTGGAACCGACAGGCTATCCATCGGCCATGCTGAATCAGATGCACCACAATCAGCACCACCATCGCCACAGCCAGCCAAAAGTGAATCTCGCCCCACTCGTGACGGTCCATCCCAAGCCACGTCAGCACCTCGCGACCTCCGTGATAACCCCATCCGCCTCCGCGACCCCGCCCGCTGCCCGGAGGAAGAACATAACGCATCAGAATCCCCGTACCCGCCAGGCACACAAATACCACGAAATTCAACACGTCCACCACGAACGACTTACTGACTGCTTTCATGCCCAATACCTCCACCTTACGATATTGATACAAACGAAACCCGTAATCAAATATTTCCTTGAATTATCCTTGCAGAGTGAACAAATATTCAATATATTAGATATCTCCAAACTGGATTTTACTCGAAAGGAGACGATATGAACGATAAAAACAGGCTGAGGCAGGGAACACTCGCCATCCACGCGGGACAGCAGATCGGGTCCGCCGGCGAACGAGCCGTGCCCATCGCCCAGACCACCAGTTTCGTCTTTAAGGATACCGCCCACGCAGCCAGGCTCTTTTCCCTCGATGAATTCGGCCAGATCTATACCCGAATCGGCAATCCCACCACCGACGTCCTCGAAGCACGTATGACCGCACTCGACGCCGGTGCCGGCGCCCTGTGCCTCAGCTCCGGCATGGCCGCCATCACCACCGCCGTTCTCAATATCACCGCCGCCGGGCAGAATATCGTCTCCGCGAGCGCCCTCTACGGCGGGACCGTCACCCTTTTCGGCCACACCCTCAAACGTCTCGGAATACAGACCCGTTTTGCCGATGTCACCAAACCGGACGAAATCCGGCGCGCCATCGACGACAATACGCGACTTATCTATGTCGAGAGTATCTGCAATCCTAAAAACGATGTCCCCGATTTCGAAAAACTCGCCAGAATCGCCCATCAGGCCGGCATACCTCTCGTCTGCGACAACACCGTCCTTACGCCTGTCGTCTTCAAACCCTTCGACTACGGCGTCGATATCGCCGTCTATAGCTGCACCAAGTTCATCGGCGGGCACGGCACCTCCATCGGAGGCGCTATCGTCGACAGCGGAAAGTTCGACTGGGGCAATGGCAAATTCCCCGAACTGACTCAGCCCGACCCCAGCTATCATGGAATCCAGTATGTGCAGAAGTTCGGCCCCTTGGCCTACATCATCAAAGCACGAGTCCAACTCCTCCGCGATACCGGCGGATGCATGTCTCCCTTCAACGCATGGCTCTTCCTTCAGGGGTTCGAAACACTCCACCTCCGAATGGCCCGGCACAGCGAAAACGCCCTCACCGTCGCCAAATGGCTCAAGAAGGACAAACGCGTCGCGTGGGTCAACTACGTCGGCTTGCCTGAACACCCCTGCCACAAGCAGGCGAAAAAATACTTCACCGGCTCCTTCGGATCCGTCTTCGGCTTCGGCGTAAAGGGCGGATACGCGCCGGCCGTACGATTCATCGAGTCCGTCAAACTCTGCTCGCATCTGGCGAACATCGGCGACTCCAAGACGCTTGTCATCCACCCAGCCAGCACGACGCATCAGCAGCTCAGCGAAAAGGAACGCACTGCCGCCGGCGTGGGCGACGATTTCATCCGCATCTCCGTCGGAACCGAAGACGTCCAAGACATCATCGCCGACCTCGACCAGGCACTTTCCGCCGCCGTCAAGAGGACCAAACGATAACTATGGACAGCAACTCAGTCGGTATCGTCGAAACCAAAACGATTACCCTGTTCGAGCCGCCAAACGAGCTCCAACTCGACTGCGGCCGGCGGCTTGGACCCATACAAGTCGCCTATGAAACATACGGAACCATGACTCGTCAGGGCGACAATGTCGTGCTGATCTGTCACGCCCTTTCCGGCGACGCTCATGTCGCCGGATACAACTCTCCCCAGGACCGAAAGCCCGGCTGGTGGGATAATATGGTTGGTCCGGGTAAGGGAATCGACACGGACAAATACTTCGTCGTCTGCGCCAATGTCCTCGGCGGATGCAAGGGAACCACCGGCCCCGGGTCCATCAACCCGCGGACGGGCAAACCCTGGGGACTCGAATTTCCCGTCATCACCATCAGCGATATGGTCCGCGTCCAGAAGGCGCTGCTCGACGCACTCGGCGTCAAGCGTGTCCTGGCCGTTGTCGGCGGATCGATGGGCGGAATGCAGGTCCTGGACTGGGCTATTCGATATCCCGACGTCGTCGTCTCCGCCATTCCCATCGCTACCACCGCCCGCCTCTCTGCCCAGGGAATCGCATTCAACGCCGTCGGCCGAAACGCCATCCTCGCCGACCCGAATTTCAAAAATGGCCAATATTACGACTCTGATATCCCCGGCCGGGGACTCGCCATCGCGCGCATGATCGGGCACATCACATACCTCTCCGAACAGTCGATGCACCAGAAGTTCGGACGAAAACTTATGGACGCCCAAAACTACAGCTACGACTTCGACAGTGAGTTCGCCGTCGAAACATACCTCGATCATCAGGGCCAGCGATTCACAGAACGTTTCGACGCCAACAGCTACCTCTACATCACCAAGGCCATCGATTACTTCGACCTCGCTGCCACCTACGGCTCCCTGGAAAAAACCTTTGCCGAAACCCGCTGCCGATTTTTTATCGCCAGCTTCACCAGCGACTGGCTCTTTCCCCCCAGCCATTCGCAGCAGATGGTCCAGGCACTCCTGGCAAACGATAAGGACGTCAGTTACTGCAACGTCGAATCTCCCTATGGACACGACGCCTTCCTGCTTGAGGTCGATACACTCGGCGACATGATCCGCGGGTTCCTCGACGGCACGTACCGGTACATTCATCGCGGACTGCCCATCACTGCCAGTTGCGAGCTTCCCATCGATCAGCGCGGACCCGAATACGCCATTATCAGCGAACGCATCGACGTCAATTCCCGTGTCCTCGACCTTGGATGCGGCTCGGGCGACCTCCTTCAACTACTTGCCGAGGAACGCGGGGCCGAGGGACGTGGCATCGAGATCGGCGAGAAGCGAATCGTCGATTGCATCCGCCGCGGAGTCACCGTTATCCACCACGACCTCGACGCCGGCTTGCCTACCTTCCCCGATAACAGCTTCGATTACGTCATCCTCTCCCAGACGCTCCCCGAGGTCCACCAACCTGAACTCGTCCTCAGGGAGATGCTCCGCATCGGACGAATTGCCATCGTCAGCTTCCCGAATTTCGCCTCCTGGCAGGCTCGGATCCAGTTCGCCCTGAAAGGTAAAGCCCCCGTAACTCCCGGCATGCCCAGCGCTTGGCACCAGACCGAACGAATCCGCTTTCTGTCCCTGAAGGATTTTGAGAGTTTCTGCCCGATCATCGACGCCAAGGTCGTCGAGAAGATTGCCCTCAACAAAAAGGGACGACGTATTCCCTTTATGGACAATCTCTTGGCAGATCAAGCCATCTATGTCCTGGCCCGCAACACCCGCTAGGCTCAACCAAAACCAGGAAAACCCTACATTCCGTTGCGGGAAGTACTCATTTTCCTTATAAAAAACCCTTGCATTTTCCGATATCTATGGGATATTTCGATAAAGTATGATCTAAAGCAATATTCCAAGGATGGAAGTGCAGGCAAATACAATGACGGATCGACTCAACAAAGTGCTGGCAATCATCTTCCTGATCGGCTGTCTCGCCACCTTCATATTCATCACCAAAGCCCAGGCGGCAATCTGGTAAATCAGACTGCGAACGTTGGACAAACCCCCAGGCTGCCAGGGAGATGGTCTCTCTACGGCTGCCAGAGGTACATGAAGGCCCCTTGAGGCATCAGGTCCGGCATTCGGACGTTCAGGATGTTTGTCTGCCCACCTGCCGTGACTGGCGGTGTGTCGGTTGATGAATAAATCGAACCGCGATATCCGGCGGGACGACTATACATGACCACACGGGCGGCCTTGATACCCGCCAATTCCTTGGCCCGCGTAATCGCTCCGTCCAATCCGTCCACGTCATCCACCAAGCCCAGTTTCTTCGCCTGGCATCCGGAGTAGATGCGTCCGTCGGCCAACTCGCAAATCTTCTCACGGCTGAGGTTCGTCCGCGACTTGGCGACCACGTCCACAAACCGATTGTAGAATTCGTTGATCATGCCCTGGAATATCTGACGCTCCTCCGGCTTCAGCGGACGGAACGGAGACCCCGCGTCCTTGTTCGGACCCGACTTGATCGCGTCCGTCGTAACTCCCACCTTGTCCAGCAGGCCCTTGGCGTTAAACGTCAGCATCACCACGCCGATACTCCCCGTGATCGTCGTCGGCTCGGCCACAATCTCATTCGCTCCGCAGGCGATGTAATAACCGCCGCTGGTCGCCAGGTCCATCATCGACGCAACGACCGGCTTGGCGCAATATCGTCTCGCCTCGTCACCCGCACGCACTTTCAATACTTCGCGATAAATAATATCGCTCGCTGTCACGCCCCCGCCGGGCGAATTGATCCGCAAAACCACAGCCTTGACCTGCGGATCCTCAGCCGCCTTGCGCAGCTTCTCGACAACCGTGGCCGTCGGATTGTCGCCCTTGCCGAAGACCGACGACTCCCGCGAGTTCATGATCATCCCATCCACATCCACCAGAGCAATCTTCGGCAGCAGTGCCCCGCGATCCGTGCTCACCGTGCTTTCCTGAAGCTCCTCCGTCGCCGGAATCGGTGTTATCTTATACGCCATCGGCGTGCAGCCGACCATACCGAAAACACTGACCAGGGAACCGACCAACCAGCCCAATCTCTTCATAAAACCACTCCATTAAATTGCTCGCGAAACGCAGATAACCTACGGCTTTTCCACGCACGTGCAGACAACTTTTCCGCATCCAGGGCATCCTGTCCCGTATTTCTCCTGAACAGCCTGGTCCAGATCGATCCCCTCGACATTCGCCAAGGTCACCAGCCACGCGAACACATCGGCAAACTCCTTCGCCTTCTCATCCTTCGTCCCCTCGCCGATGGCTGATGCCAGTTCGCCGATCTCTTCCATGAACCAGATAAACGTCCCCGCCGGACCGCGCTCGCGATCCTTCGCCGAGTACATCCGCTCGATTAACTGCTGAAAATCTCGTATTTCCATATGCGTTCCATTTCTCTCGCAAAAACTACAACCAAGTGCAAACGCCAAATTCTACCATACGGTATTCTATCTTCAAATCCCGATGGCCGACAAAACAAAAAAGGCCGGACTCGACTCCGGCCTTTTGCATTCTGAATTGAGCATATTCGCGACTAACTGGCTCGTCGCCCGCCTTTCACAAACGCCAATCCGATACTCAGGAGCAGCAGAGACACAGGTTCCGGCGTCTCCGGCGTTTCCTTCAGCACCAACGATACCGCTACTTCGTCCTGCGTATGAATCATGATCCAGTTGCCCGCATCCGCCGGTCCGCCAGGCTTGAACATCCCGCCGTTGGGAACCATTCCTCCGCTGAAGTAGACATCTTCCGCCGCCGATCCACCCGTAACGGGCAGACCCTGAGCGTAAAACTCGACATTCGTGAACGGTAACCCCGTCAGTCCGGTATATGAGGACTCGATCCCCACCGTCTCCGGATACACGGCTATGTCATATCCTAACCAGTCGTGCCCTGTGTGATTGTACACCGTTTCACTGTCGATGATCAGATCCGGAACGCCATTCGAAGCCTTGGTAAAACCAATCACGATCGAAGGAAGCCGTCCCTCGTCGAGCCCCTCCGTAAAATCTTTCTCAATATCAAGCTTGATCGCGGTCGGGGAATACAGCGATACATTCATGATCGTCACGTGATCAGGCACGGTTGCCGTCCATCCATACCCAAGATCCTGCAGCGTATCCGCCGAAGCAACGGAAAAACCCGCCAGCAAAATCGCAACCGCAGCGACCAAAACTTTTCTTCTTCCTCTCATTCTTTTTCCTCCAAGGCTCAAAACTACTCCTCAAATCGTCTGGCACAGCGATTCCATCAACGATCGGAATTGCTACCTTCGTCTCAACCAGACCAGCATTCCCGACACACCGAAAAGAACCATACTGATCGGTTCAGGCGTATGCCATTCCTTTAGAATGAACCCGTCATTCACCGCGATCGCAGGATCGGCCACAATCTTGATCGATCCCCTGCGATAACCCGGCTGAAAGACATTATTCGGAGCAACGTTGGAAACAACCCCGTTGTAGAAATCCAGCGTTACCGGCTTGCTCTGATAGCCGAGTGTGTCGGTGGCGATAACCGTCTGGAACTCATCTCCATCGGGAAGGCTCGGATCGTTTGCCACGTTCGGAACGCAATTGAATCCGGCGTGGCCGTTCGGACTAAGCCCCATCGTATAACCTTCCCATGCATAGTTGGTGTTATTGACCACATACTCGTCGTCAATCACAAATCGGCTGAATGTCGTCTGCGCATTCCTCTTGACGAACGCCAGGATGAGCTTGTCCTGATGATCCGGCGTATTGACTCCGTAGAACCACTTGTCGATCTCCAGCGTCACGGTTCCATTCGAGGCCCCGAATACATGGACACCGACCCTGCTCACGTCTTCCGGCTGAACGAAGATCGACCACCCCGTTTCCGTGCCTCGGAAACGCAATGGAATCTCAAAGGCAGAGTTCGGATCAAAAGGAGTATTCGGATCGAACAGATCCCCCAGAACAGGCACACCACACACCAATACCAATAGCAGCGCAATAAGACTTTTTCTCTCTCTCATCTCTTCTCTCCTACCAGGCGCAAACGGTCCACTCACCTTCAAACGTTTGTAGGAACTCTCATTCTCCAAAAACCTGGAAGAAAAGCTATCCGATAGGATATCTTCTCTCTCCACTCTCTGCACTGACTATATAATAATCGTCAAATTATGTCAATACCTTTTCACACATTTATTAATAAATATTTCACCTGCAAAAGCATTGCACAACTCACAGATAGACAATATAATTGCAGTATTAGCAGCCACATCTGCACCAGCAAATAAGACCGCTGATCATGAGCCTTCATGCATCGTTCGCAAGGTCCGCAAATTCTTCCTGTCAAATCCAAGCGATTCTTTGGGCCCTTTGGGGGTTTCAATAATCTTGGGGATACCTGACAGACTTCCTGATCTGACGATGGCCTTGAACGCCTCAACGCCGATACACCCCTTGCCAATGTGCGTGTGACGGTCCAGATGCGAACCTAACGGACCGCATGAGTCGTTCAGGTGAATACAGCCTACACGTTCCAAGCCGAGCTTGCTGTCGATCTCACCGATCAGATCGGCAAAGGCTCTCTCAGGCCAGAGTTTATAGCCGGCTGCGAAAAGATGGCACGTATCCAGGCAGCAGCCAAGACGATCGGGAAACCGGGACATTTGCGTCAGACGGGCGATTTCATCGATTGTCCCGCCAAGGCAGTTGCCTGCTCCCGCGGTGGTCTCCAGGAGGATCTTCACTCCCCTGCTGTCCTCAAGGACTGTATCCAGCGCCTGCGTAACCAGTTCCATCCCCCGCTCCGTGCCCTGGCCGCGATGACTGCCCGGATGCAGGACCAGTCGATCGATCCCCAGCTGCTCACACCGATGCAGTTCGTCCGCCAGGGCGATAACGGATTGACTGCGAACCTTGGCGTCGTCGCTGGCAAGGTTGATCAGGTAGGCACTGTGGGCGACGATATGGAGGATTTCGTCCTCAAGCTCGGCCCGCGTCTGGTTCCAAGCCGACAGGTCTTCCGGCGTCAAATCCGGGGCCTTCCATTGACGCTGGTTCTTCACAAAAACCTGCACACAGTTGCATTTGAGCTTCCGTGCCAAGACGAGGGCCTTATGATGTCCGCCCGAGATCGAAAGATGCGCACCGAGCAAAAGCATGAGGAACTTATCCTATTAAACTATGACTTTCCACTGGGAAAATGCTATGATTCTACACTTACAGTTTCAATGAGAAGAAAATATGACATTGCAGAAAGATATTGAAGAGAAATTGCTGCCGTTTGTTCAGGGGCCGAGCCAGTACATCGGCCAGGAGACGAACATCGTCCGCAAAGACTGGGACTCCTGTCGAACGCGGGTGGCATTGGCTTTTCCCGACACATACAAGATCGGCATGTCGTCATTGGCGATCCAGATCATCTACCATCTCGTGAATCGCATGGACAATGTCCTGTGCGAGCGCGTCTATTGTCCGTGGGTCGACGCAGCCGACCGGATGCGGGCGACGAATATCCCGCTGTACACGCTGGAGTCCTACCGACCACTCCGCGACTTCGACATTTTCGCCTTCAGCATGCCGTATGAAATGCTCTATACGAACCTGCTGGAGATGCTGGACCTCGCCGGCTTGAGCGTGTGGAACGCCGAACGGAAAGAGACGGACCCGCTGGTGCTCATCGGCGGAGCCCAGGCGCATAACCCCGAGCCCATCGCCGATTTCATCGACGCCGCCATCGTGGGCGAAGCGGAAGAGACGCTGCCTGTGTTGCTCGAAGCCTATCGTGCACTCAAGGACCGTCAGATTACCCGCGACGAAATCCTCAAGACTCTGGCTTCCCGATTCGACTGGCTCTACGTGCCGAAACTGTACCGCGTCGAATACAACGACGATCGCACGATCAAGGCCATCGAAGGTCCAGCCGTCAAACGGGCATACGGGAAGAATCTGGAGGAAGCCCCCTTCCCGACGCGCCCCGTGGTCCCATTCCATGAGACGATTCACGATCGGATCAACATCGAAATTATGCGCGGCTGTCCGCACGCCTGCCGATTCTGCCACGAAGGCTATACGCGAAAGCCCGTGCGAAAGCGCTCGCCCGAAAAAATCATCGAACTGGCGATCGAGTCATTCGCCAACACCGGAATCGCCGATATTTCGCTCTGCAGTCTGTCGTCAGCCGACTATCCGCACCTCGAGGACCTTTTCAAACGGCTGAACGACATTTTCGCGCCGAAGCACGTCAGTATCGCCCTGCCGTCGCTTCGTGTGCAGGATCAACTGAAGCTCATTCCCGCCCAGACGAGCATGGTGCGCAAATCGCCGCTGACGATCGCCCTGGAGGCGGGCACGGAGAGACTCCGGCGCGTCATGGGGAAGGATATCGACCTGAACAACCTCAAGCCCGCCGTCCTTGAAGCGTACCGTTGCGGCTGGCGACAGGTGAAGCTTTATTTCATGGTCGGCCTGCCCGGTGAAACGCAGGAGGACCTTCTGGCGATTGTTGATCTCGCCAGAGAGATCGCCCAGTGGCGAAAAGAAGTCTCGGGCCGACCCGCTGCCATCGTCGCGTCCGTCTCCATCTTCGTGCCCAAGCCGGACACGCCCCTGCAGTGGCTTGGGCAAAAAAGTCTCGAATACATCGACCAGGCCATTCGATTCATCCGCCAGGAGGCGAAGCGATACGGGTATATCAAGATCACCTGGCACGACCGTTTCCGCAGCCGGCTTGAGGCGATTCTCGCCCGGGGCGACCGTCGTCTGGCCCGCGTGCTTTACGAGGCCTGGCGGCTCGGAGCCCGGTTCGACAGTTGGGACGAGGCGTTCGACTATCAGCGATACATGAAGGCGTTCGACGTTCTCGGCCTCAGCAGCGACTTCTACGCTAACCGCGAGTTCGGCGTCAACGAGATCCTGCCCTGGCAGCACATCCAGGCTGGGTTTGACAAGGAGTTTCTGCTTCGGCACCTGAAATTATCTCTGGCCGAGTTGCCGGAGACAACCCAAGCTGATTCTTAACTGACCATGTTTTTTGAGGGCCACCAGAGGATTTCCTGGAACATCTGGCTCTTGGCGGACCCGCTAAGTAACCGGTGGCCGCGTTTATCGGTTCCGTGCGTAGACTGCCGAGATTCAGGAGGTTCAGAATGAGCAAGCAAAGACTGCGAGTGTATGTTGACACGTCGGTATTTGGCGGAGTCTTCGACTCCCAGTTTGCCGAACCCAGCCGGTGTTTCTTTGCGCGAGTGAGGGATGGTGATTTCGTCGTGCTGGTCTCACCACAGGTCCTTACTGAATTGATGTTGGCTCCCCAGAGGGTTCAGGACGTGCTCGCCGATTTGCCACCGAAAGCTGTGGAAAGAATTGACCTGACGGATGAGGCTTTGGCCCTCGCGGACGCCTATATCTCAGAGGGCATCCTGGGAGAAAGGTCGAAAGGCGATGCCATCCACGTAGCCTGTGCCACGGCGGCCGACGCGGATTTGATTGTCAGTTGGAATTTTACTCATATCGTCAGATATGATAGAATTAGGATGTTCAACGGTGTGAATGTTCTGAAGGGATACCGGCCCCTGGATATCCGAAGCCCACTGGAGGTTGTGTATGAAAACGAAGGCTAAAGGCAAGAAATTCGACTGCGTGGCAATGAAACGCAAAGTCCAGGAAAGCCTCATGGCTGAGTATGAGGCCAGAAGAGACGAGTTTCCGACCTATGGTGAGTTTATCCGCTCCATTGCCAAGCAGTCGTCTTTCTGGAAGAAATTCAGAGCCAACTCGACCAGGAGAAAGGCGACTCGGAGCGTAAAATGAAGGCCGGCGCCCTCGGCCTGGAGTGAAGAGTATTCGCACGTCGAAAATCCACCCCCCCTTGAACTGTACGCGTCGTTTTTATATACTAGATTCACGAGGAGCGTCAAGGCGTTCCGGTGCCGACCGATCCCATTGGGGGGATCCGGCCGAGAAGTCTGTTTTCATGATCGTCGTTATTCGTGGTCGTCTCTTTCACCACGCGATTGACCTATTTTTCAAGGAGCGGAACGATGAACGACACATCCCAACCCAGTCCCCAGGACACCCAGGACCGTTTTTTGGAACTTCGGGCCGAAGGCCTCAGCTACGACCGGATCGCCCGGGAACTGCATGTCTCGAAGCACACGCTCGTGGCGTGGGGCAGGCAGTACAAGGACCTGCTCGACCAGATGCGAACGCTGCACCTGGAGTCGGTGGCCGAGTCCTATGCCCTCCTGAAGCGTCAACGCATCGAGACGCTGGGAACCCAACTCCAGCGGATCCGCGAGGAGTTGGCCACGCGGGACTTGAAGGACCTGCCGACCCCGAAACTCCTGGACATGCAGCTTAAGTACAGCATGGTCGTCCAGCAGGAGATCGGCGACCTCGACAGTGGCAACGAATCGCAGACCGCGGGCAAGACGAAGGGCAAGATGGGTTCGAAGATCACCGGATTGGGCCTGCGCACCGAAAGCGCACCGGAACTCGACGAATTCTTCACCAAGCTGGACCCGAACAATCCGGAAAAGACGCTCCAGCAGTTCGATGACGAGTGGAAGACGGCTCGCCAAGGGCTGGAAATGTACATGCAAAGCCTGCGGAACCCCGATCAGCCGCCACCGGCCCTGACGTAGACCGTCATCGACGAAAAAAACGTTACACTTCGTGAGGGAGGTACAGAGACGGTATGCGCAGACGGGTGATTTTTCCCGCTATTTGCTTTCCTGCCCCCGATGAACGGCTATAATATGCCCCATGATTGCACCAAATGAGATACAACAATACGTGGCGTTCGCGGCCAAGCTCGCGCGTGAGGGCGGGACTCTGGCCAAGAGCCTGATCGGCAAGACTCGGTCCAGTATTAAAGGCGACAAGAGCGTGGTCACGGAGGCCGACCATCGCGTTCAGGATTCCATTGTCGAGCGGCTGGCGAAAGCATATCCATCGCACGGCTTGATCGCGGAAGAAAACACTGCGCTTACCGCAAGCCGTCCGGGCGGCGGTGAGGACTTTGTCTGGGTTATCGATCCGATCGACGGCACGCGGAATTTCGCAGCCGGCGTCTGCATTTTTTCATGCTCGGTCGCCCTTCTGCACCGCGGCGAGCCGGTGGCGGGCGCGATCTACGAGCCGAATTTCGACTGGCTTTTCTCCGCGGGCAAGGGTGGGCCCGCCCTATTGAATAATCAACCCGTGACGGTCCGGCCGGGACGTTTTTGCCCGGAGACAGTGTTCGGCATCTCCATCAACACGTACAACCATCGGCCGAAGATTCTGCACGACCTTCTTGATCGCTGCATGATTCGAAACCTCGGATCGACAGCGCTTCATCTGGGCATGGTGGGGGCGGGATTGATGGACGGGGCCATTCACTTCGGCGGAAAGTTGTGGGACGTGGCTGCGGGCGAACTCATCGTCCGACAGGGCGGAGGAACCGTCATCCAGGTCGATGCCCACGGGAACCTCCTTAAAGGATCCCTCTGGCCGCTCGATCTGAAGGGCTATCATCCGAGCCCGATGCCCTTCATTGTGGGAAACTCGGATCTGCTTGCGGATATTGCAGGTCTCACGGTTTGACGCAGCCCCTTCGCGTGCCTCTCGACCAACTCTGGCAATTCGCACAGGGGATGGTAGAATCGACGTGGGGAGAGAGACGATGGTCGGCGAGGGAACGACTTATCTGCCGGATCGAAGCGGGTGGCTTACATGCATTGGATTGTTCGAGTGGTTCCTTGCGTGTCTGTGCCTCGTGAAGATTACGTTCCTGCTGGTTCCTCCGGATACACCTGATTGGTTCTCCACCGGTACCGCTCGTATCTTTCTGTCGGACAATACGGTCGTCACTGCGGGGGTCTATGCAATCGTTTCGGCATTGTTATTTGCCATGGGCATCGGCACGCACAAGGCCCGTCGGTGGGCGCGGAGCGGCATGCTCGTATTTTCGTGGGGATGGCTGATCGTGGGGCTGATGGATATCGTTTTTTCATGGCAGACAGGGTTGGCTGGCTTTTGCTTCGCCCTTCTGTCTACCCTGCTCCCGATACCCTTTCTTCTGTTTCTTCGGAGTCCGAGCGTCAAGGCCACGTTCGACTACCGAGACCCGCGCCCACGATGGAAACGAACGCACACATTATCTTCATTTCACCGCATCCGCAGACTCGAAGAACCTCGCGACCCCATCTTGCATGTCCAAGTGACGCAGCCGGGAACACATACCCATTCCGTAACATCAGTCCAAATAAAAAAGCCGATCTGAATCATCTTCAGACCGGCTAGATATTCCTCGCTCCCAGGATTGGGCGCGTTTGCTTACGTTTCCAAGTCCTCCATCAGGTTTTCAATCGCCTGATCCCATTTCTCAGGGGTCTCATACTTTCCTGCCTGGATTTCCGCACGAATCTTCGCCACCAATTCACTACGAACATCAGGCATTTCCGCATACTTTGCGAGCAACGTGGCTAACGTGGAGATCTCGACGCGATCCGTTACCTCGGTCGTCTCCTCGGACACCGACGCGACGGTCCGCACGTATGGCTTGAGTCGCCCGATCGCACCTGCGCTGAAATTCGTTCCTGTTGCCTTGATTTCGTCGACCATAAGTTCCTTACCTCATTCTCTCTCGGCGAACATTCATTTCCTCTGGCGCTTCTGAGTCTCGAACCTGGCTTTTATTCGTTACCCACAAGAACAGAAACCGATTTTCCTTCCTGTGGGCGGCTTGTACTACGTGATCTTTCGCGTTGCCCGTCTATTTAGCAGCCCCCGGAGCAAGTTTACCAATCACCTATAACATACCACATCTCGACATCGGAGCAACCTTAATCTTCAGTTTTAGGTCGTTACCATTTCACCGGATTGGCTTGCTCGTCCTGGGGCCTCGGTCACCGGTTTGCTCTGGTGTCTGAGTAATCTATCGGCATCGCCAAGAGGGTTTCTTAAAAAATTTATTTTTCTACTTACTAACAATATAATGCATTATATTACAAGGCGTTAAGCGACTTGTCCACATTATCAACAGCGCAAATCTTGCCGTTTTTTCTCTTGACAGGAATTAAACCAAGTACCCCACCTTTCCGATGTTAACGTAATTTACCTACGCCATCTTATCTATTTTCTCAATAGTCTCAAAACTGTGTCCTCGCCCACCTTGGATACGCTCTGGAAGCGAAATTTGCGGAGGAATTGGGAGGCAAGACGGCAGTTTCGTCCGTGGAATTGGAAGGCTTGAGCATCCATGGCCAAGGAACTGGCCTGAAATACGATGAGTTCATCGGCGAGATTGTCCAGTAGGACGCGGCTGTGAAGTGTGGCGCCGCCCTCGATGAAGATTCTGGCCCAGCCCTGGCTGGCCGCGAAGGACAGGAATTTTCGGAGGTCGATCTGTCCTTCCGTATCGGAGGGCATGATCTGCACGTTCACCCCCCTGGCTTGGAGTTGTTTGACGGACGAGGCCTTGGCTCGGCGGGTGGTGAAGACCCAAGTGGGAACGTCGCGGGCCGTTCTGACGAGATAGGAAGCAAGCGGGATCTTCAGACGGCTGTCAAGGACGACTCGATTGGGCGCAGCCGCATGTGGATTGGGTTCGTCGTCCAGACGAACGGTCAGATGCGGATTATCGGCGAGGACGGTCTGGATTCCCACGACGATGGCTTGACAGGTTCGGCGGACTCGGTGCGTCTCCTGTCGGGAGGCGTCTCCTGAGATCCATTTTGAGTGTCCCGTTCGAGCGGCGAGTTTTCCGTCGAGGGTCTGGGCCCACTTGCAGATCACCCACGGCTTGCGGGTACGGTGGAATTTGAAGAACCAGGGATTGATATCCTCGGCCTCCTGGGCCATCAATCCGACCGCCACTTCAATCCCCGCCTTCTTCAGTATGGAGATGCCCTTGCCCGCCACCTTCTTTGACGGATCCTCGACGGCGACGATCACTTTTTTGATTCCAGCGGCGATGATGGCGTCGGTACATGGCGGAGTTTTTCCCCAGTGACAACAGGGTTCGAGGGTCACATAGAGCGTGGAACCTTTTACTGTCTGACCGCGGGACTTGGCATCATGGAGGGCGTCGACTTCGGCATGCGGCGCACCGTAGCGGTGATGATATCCTTGCCCGATAATTTGGTGTTTTTTTACAAGGACGGCCCCGACGGCCGGGTTGGGCTCGACCTGCCCTGCACCTTTTCGAGCCAGGTCGAGGGCAATCGTCATCATGGATCGGTCATGGTTTTTCCACGCGCTAATGCTCATGTTCCTTGGTGTCCGGAAGCGTGATGGGTCTGGCTACGGGGCAGCAATAGGGCATATCGAATTTCCCCAGGAGCCAACCGAGAAGCAGTCCGCACACGCCCACCACCAGGACGACATCGGCGATGTTGAAGACGAAGGGCCAAAGTTCCTTGCCGCCGACGATGATGGAGAAATAAATGAAGTCACGCACCTTGCCGAAGACGAGACGATCGTAGAGATTCCCGATCGCTCCGCCGAAGGTCAGGGCAAGAAGGAGTTGAAAGACGCGTTGCCTTGCCCGACTTTGAAGGAAGAGCTGAAGGATGAAGCCCATGGCGACGATGCTCGCGATGACGAAGAGCCACCGCTTTCCGGCGAGAGATCCGAAAACGGCGCCTTCATTCAGAACGGCAGTGAAATGGAGCAGTCCCGGAATGATCTCCATCGGCTGCTTGGGGTCCAGCACATGGTGCGCCCACCACTTGCTGCCGAGGTCGACCGCGGCGGAGGCAAGAGCGATGGTCCAGAAATAAAGATGGGCCGACCGCGAACGGATGGCCCGATCCGATGTACCGACGGTGAGAGATTCATTGTCCATAAGGAAAACTCTTTCGTGGAAAACCAGTCGCTTGTCCCGGGCAGGTTCAGGCTATTTTCCGTTACCTTTCTCTGTTTGGCGTACGTAATCGATACTGTACTTTGCCCAGGGCTTGAGTTTGAGTCGTGCTTTACCGATGGCCTTGCCCGTGGCCATGCAAATACCGAAGGTCCCCTTCGCGATACGCTCGAGGGCTTCGTCAATCTCCTTCAGAAGGTTCTGCTCGTTCTGGATCAGACCCAGCGTGAATTCCTGTTCGTAGTTGTCGCTTCCGATGTCGGCCATGTGGATGGGCATGCAGGATAGATCTCCGGCGGCGTCGCTGCGGGACTTTCTGAGCGTGTCCTCTGTCATGTTGTCCACGTCGCCCACCAATTGCTGGCGTTTGGCCAGAAGCATTTCGCGAAACTTCTCGATATCTTCAGGTGTCAGTTTCGCGTCCGCAGGTTTGATCGGCGTGGTCTTGGCGAACGTTTTTTTATGTTTGGAGCCGTTGTTTCCGTTACCGTCCGGCTTTTCCTTCGCGTTCGACTTCATCTATTTTTCCTGCCTTCGTTCCCACCTTCGTCCCGACCGGGGTCACTTGACTCCGATCAGGCACAGTGAATTCAAGAACCTTTTAAGTTTATCGAGGTGGATGGAATTTGTCAACTGAATCGGAAGCTTTACTGGGAAATAGCAAAGAGAGATGATGTTGCGGCCGGGTGAGATGTACAACGTACCATCTCTTTCGCACGTGGTTTGAGTTCGCGAAAGACGGACGCCGTTTTCTGATTACAGTCCGGTGAGACTGATCCCAAAGGTATCGGTGATCGCCGCGAGGAGGCCTTCGAGAAAGACTTCTTTGACTCGATCCCAGAAATCGGGTCCGTCCACCGGCTGCTCAAACATTTTTCCTGCCAAAATAGGCGTTCCACTTGCGGCCGCCCGCACCTGCCTTCCGGGATTCCACTCCAGGGCGTAGGCGATGGCGCCCTGCCCGTTTGGGAGCCCCGTGTCCTCATCATCGGATCCGATGCCCGAGGTCTCCTCATCGCTGGTCGAAGTGGTCGTATTGGAGATTTGCTGGGCGATCTGATCGAGGATGAGATTCTGCTGGTCCTCGGGAAGATTCTGGAGCGTGTCGAGCATGTCGGACAGGGTTTGCCCGGACGTTACGCGATTCACAGCCAGCAGGGACAGCATTAACGCCACCGTTATCGCCAGTTTCTGAAGCACTCGCAGGTTCGTCATGTTTTTTACGACCTCCGTCCAAACTTTACTTCCAGTATAAACGTAATCGTCCGGAATTCAAGGGTATGAAGAATCTGACTCATCCCCACTTTTTTGGGGCCTTGTCTTGGATGGAGGGCCTGCCTACG
>CAZLZE010000002.1:0-88305 GCA_964563935.1 uncultured Phycisphaerae bacterium
GGAGTCTCGCACAAAATCAGACGAAAAAATTCCAGTTGAATTGCGTATTAAGACATCAGATCCGGTCCGGTACCATCGATCTCCGTCAGCAGGTAATGGAACAGCATGTGGTTCGTCCCCTCACGGAAATGATCGGCGAATACATCGATCATCTGAAAGCCAAAGGCGATTCTCTTCATCACATTGAAAATACTCGTTCGAATCTGGAGGAATGCTTTCAAACCTGCAGTATCCAGCGGATTATGGACATTGATCCCCAAGAAATCAACCGTTGGATTTCAGGATTGAATCGCTCCGCCCGAACAAAGAATGCCAAACGGACCGCCGTGCTGGCTTTTGGCCGGTGGGCTTATGATTATGGCCGTTCCCCAAGGAATACTCTGCCTTCTGGACTTATCCATAAGTACGATGAAAACGCCGATCGACGAAAACTTAGCCGTGCGATGAGCCTGAAGGAAAGCCGTCTTCTCTTTTCGGCCATGCTGGATCCTAAGAAAATGTTTCCTTTCTTCAAAGATACGTCTTCGGCCATGAAACGAGCTCAAGAACGTCGAGTTTTTTATCTTTTGGCTGCCAACACCGGCCTGCGTTGGCGGGAAGTGGCTCGGTTGCGATGGCAAGACATCCACTTGGACGAAGAACTTGTTGTCGTTCCAGCCGGCCAGACCAAAAATGGAAAAGCGGCGGAACTGCCTCTGATTGAACCGGTGGTTGAAGCCTTGAGGACCATCCAACCTACCAATGCCCAGTTGGCCGATAAAGTTTTTTCCTGTGAACCTCGTTTGAAGACATGGAAGCTGGATCTTAAACGGGCCGGTTTAATCGGGGAGAAGGATGTTGGATACCAGGATGAGCGGGGGCGGCAGCTGGACCGGAAATGTTTACGGATGTCCTTCTGTACGTGGCTGAAGGAGGCTGGGGTGGATCTGCGGGACGCTCAGAAATTCATGCGGCATAGTGATCCGAAACTCACGAGCAACATTTATACGGATATTCGACTTTCCGGACTGCGGAAAGCAGCCCAGGCTGTTCAACGATTGCAGTCCCGACAGAAGAGACATTAACGCCGTTTGCTTCAGATCCCCTGAATTTACCCGTCTAATCCTTTGTTTATTTTGCCAAAGGGTACGATCCCTAAAACATCCTATTGTTATTTATATCGGGGAGATGATGTGGATTTTCCTTCCTGATTGAGTCTGTATAACCAGCGACGTAGTCTTCTGCTTGTTTTTTTGATTTCATGAGTAGGGTATCGCATCTCGAAATCATTCTTCCCCCATTCTTCCCCCATCTTTCGCCGGATTTGGTTCTTTTTGGTTCTTCTCCGTTCCAGTCATAAAAAAATGGAAAAGAACATAAACCCTTGGGATTTCTATTCTTTTCCACTCTTTTCGTACTGCGTCGCGTAGGAGTCGAACCTACGACCCGCTGATTAAGAGTCAGCTGCTCTACCAACTGAGCTAGCGACGCCAGTCATCTCGTCCAGGCATGCACCCGGATGAAATTCACGGTGAATTATAGT
Organism: uncultured Phycisphaerae bacterium; assembly: GCA_964563935.1. GTDB lineage: Bacteria > Planctomycetota > Phycisphaerae > JAAYCJ01 > JAAYCJ01 > JBAZZQ01. The sequence goes on from CAZLZE010000002.1 coordinate 1,523, forward strand.
GAACCGATGTTTATTTGGCAAGGGTTTGTTACAGGAACTTGCGGCAAATTTAAATTGTCCTTCCCTTGCATCTATTTATAATGTACGGAATTTCGATCACAGCACAGACCCAGGAGAGAAATGTTCATGAAGGAAGTACTTTTGAACGGACAATGGGAACTTCGCGAGGAGTCGCTGCCCACGGGCATTCAGGAGGCTTCAAGGATCGCGGGAAGCACGGACCGGTGGATTTCGACGCCGGTACCGGGTGACATTCACCAAGGTCTGCTGGCCGTCGGATGGATCAAAGAACCGCTCCTCGGGCTCAACAGCCTTGATTCGCACTGGACGCAGGACCGGTCGTGGTGGTTCCGAAAAGCGTTCGAAACGCAGAAGGATTGGCTGGCGGCAGACGTGGTCGAATTGGAGCTCAACGGCCTGGACTCCAACGCCGCTATCTTCCTCAATGATGTACACCTGGGGACGCACAAGAACACGTTTTATCCTTTTGTCGCGGATATCAAGAAGTGTCTTCGTCCTGAAGGTCAGAATGTTCTCCTGGTCCGCCTGACGGCCGGCGTGGAAGACATCACCGACGCCGATGTGGACAGTCTGGCGGTGCGTTGCTGCACGGAAGTGGGAAATGGCCGACCGGAACGGGGCGATCATCGGCGAAATTTCGTCCGCAAACCGCAATATTCGTTCGGATGGGACTGGAGCCCCCGCGTTCCGACGACGGCCATCGCCGGCGACGTCAAGATTCGCTGCCTCACGCGGGCCTGCATCCGGGACGTGCATGTCTGCCCGGAAAAACAGGGAAAGAACGTCGTGCTTAATGCCACGGTCAGTGTTGATCATCTCCACGACTACCTCACAGCGGAAGGGACGCTGAATCTGGTTATTACGGATCAGAAAGGCAGAAAGATCAAGGTGGCGGATCGCGTCTTCCTCAAGGCCGGGAAGAATTACCATACTTTCAAGATCCCGCTGAAGAATCCCCAATACTGGTGGCCGAACGGCATGGGCGAGCAACACCTGTACACGGTCGAGGCCAGCTTGACGGTCGGCAAAGACAAAACGGCATACAAGCCCTTCCAATACGGCCTTCGGTTCGTCGAACTCGACACGAAGGACAAGTTCGCTTTTATCATCAACGGCAAAAAAGTCTTCTGTAAAGGCGCCAACTGGATCCCGGCCGACACGATCTACGCCCGCGTCACGGACGAAAAATACGATCAGCTCGTCCTGGAGGCCAGGAAGGCGAATTTCAACATGCTGCGAGTCTGGGGCGGCGGACTCTATGAGGGCGACGCATTTTACAACGCCTGCGACCGCTACGGAATCATGCTGTGGCACGATTTCATGCTTGCCTGCGCCCCCTACCCGGACCATCTGGCGTGGTTCCGCGAAGAAGTGACGCGGGAAGCCGACTACCAGACGATCCGTCTGCGGAATCATCCGAGCATCGTACTCTGGAGCGGAAATAACGAGTGCATGCAGGGCTTGGTCGAATGGTGGCAGATGAAGTCGCAAGGCGGATTCATCCTGTACAACCATCTTCTGCCCGAGATCGTCCAGCGAAACTGTCCGACGATTCCGTACTGGAACGGTTCACCCTACGGCGGAGAAGTTCCGAATTCTCCCGAGGTGGGCGATCGGCATCACTGGCACGACTGCATGATGAATCCGGAGATGATCAAGCGGATCACGCCCGAGGAATACGATCTGTGCACGGCGAAGTTCGTATCGGAATACGGCTACATCGGCGCACCTTCCAAAGAAACGGTCACCACCTATCTCGACGGCGCGACATTCGACCGCCACGGCAAGGTCTGGCAGCATCACAACAACACGTTTGAGAAAGACACCGTCGATGCCGGCATCAACAAGCACTACGCTGACCCCGATAAGATATCCCTCGACGAATACTTCCTGTACAGCGGTCTGACGCAGGGGTTGATGTACGGTTATTCGCTCGAATCATTCCGGTTCCGTCCGGAGTGCCATGGCGGGCTGTTCTGGATGTACGAGGACTGCTGGGGCGAGGTCGGCTGGACGATCATCGATTATTACCTTCGCCGCAAGATTTCCTGGTACTTCGTCAGGCGGGCGTTTAGCCCCGTGCGGCTGATCCTGCGGGAAAAGAAAGGCACCGTGCAGGTGGTGATGGCCAACGATACACAGAAAGCCATTCGAGGCAACCTGGAGTTCGGACGAACGTCGCTGGACGGAAAGACGACAAAGCTGAGTTCCAAGGCCTTTAATTGTCCGCCGCTGGAGCGAAAGTGTATCGCCACCTTCAAACGCGACAAGGCCGACCCGACGAGCAACCTCTGGTTCGCCCGCGTGAAGAAAAATGAAGACATTCTCCCCGCCATTTTCCGAGCGACGGATTTCCGGCAGCTTAAGTTGATCAAACCCTCGCTGACTGTAAAAGTGTCCAAACAGGGCAAGGGCCAGTGGGCAGTGACGGTATCCGCCGACGCCTACGCACACGCGGTATGCCTGCATCTGCCGCAAGGCGCCACGCCGGAGGACAATTATTTCGATCTGCTCCCGGGCCAAAGCCGGACCGTGTCGGTGGCCTGCAAGGAAACGCTGACGAACCAGAACGTGACGGTTTCGACCGTCGGTTGAACATAGTCGAGGAAGAAAAAATATGAGTCGGCTCGAATCGCTGCTTACCGGGACCAGTACGCCCAGCTACATTGTTCCGCTTTTCTGGCAACATGCCGAGCCTCGGGAAACCATTCTCGAGGAAATCGAGCAAATGCACGCCAACGGGATCGGCGGCTTCGTCGTGGAATCGCGTCCGCATCCGGATTTCCTGGGCCCGACGTGGTGGGACAACATGCGATTCATTCTCACCGAGGCGAAGAAACGGGACATGAAGGTCTGGGTCTTCGACGACGTGATCTATCCGAGCGGATTTGCCGCAGGCCGAATTCGCGACCAGCACCCGGAATACCTGAAGATCTATCTTCGCGAGCGGCACATCGACGCCGCGGGCCCGCTTACCGATTCGTCCTTCATCCTCAAAGCCTGGCTGGAACAGGGTGACAGCCTGGTTCGCGTGGTGGCGGCCCGTCGGACAGACGGCGAGGACCGGATCGACGCCAAAACGCTCACGGATATCACGGCTCACGTGAAGGACGGAATCCTCTATTGGGACGTCCCGGAAGGATACTGGCGGATATTCTTGTTTATCCGAACCCGTAACGGCGGGGAAGACGGCATGAAGGATTATCTAAACCCGCTGCTTCCCGAAGCGGTCCGCGCGTTTATCGATACCGTGTATGAAGCCCATTACTCGCATTTCTCCGAGGAATTTGGAAAAACCTTCGCCGGCTTTTTCTCCGACGAACCGCGATTCGGAAATTTCCCGAGTTACGAAGCGGCCCTCGGAAAGTGTCAGATGGTCCTGCCGTTTTCCGACCGGCTGCTGAATCAACTGTCGGAGGCTTGGGGGAAGGATTTTTCGCCGATGCTGCCCTGCCTGTGGTACGACGCGGGAGAGCTATCCCATCAGGTCCGCTTCACGTTTATGGACGTCGTTTCCCGGCTTAACGGTGAGAACTTCACCAGGCAGATCGGCGACTGGTGCCGCCAGCACGGAGTCCGGCTGATCGGCCACATAGTCGAGGATAACGGAGCGCACACACGGATCGGATACGGCGCGGGCCATTTCTTCCGTGCCCTTCGCGGACAGGACACCTCCGGCCTCGACATCGTCTATCAGATCTGGCCCGAATACACCTCCGGACGAGTCACCACGCCGTTCGGGTACCTCGACGCGGACTTTTTCTACTGGGGAATCGCGAAGATGGCATCCTCTGAGGGACATCTTGATCCCAAGAAGAACGGAACCACCGTGTGTGAACTCTTCGGAGCCTACGGATGGCAGGCGGGCCTGAAATTTATGAAGTGGCTCACCGACCATGCCTGCGTGCGCGGAGTCAATATTCTCATTCCGCATGCCTTTTCGCCCAAGGAGTTTCCCGATCCGGACTGCCCGCCCCACTTCTACGCCCGGGGCAACAATCCGCAGTGGCGACATTTCAACATCTGGTCCGCGTATGCCAATCGCGTCTGTCACCTGCTGTCCGGCGGTACGCATATCGCCCCCGTCGCCGTCCTCTATCACGCCGAGGCGGAATGGGCGGGTGATTATGAACCGTTTGAAAAGGTCGTCAAGACCCTCGCCCAAAGTCAGATCGATTGCGACGTCGTTCCCGTCGACACCTTCCTCGATCCGGCCGCGGTTACCATGGAAAAGGGCGGCATGACGATCAACGCCGAGACCTACCGGGCGCTGATCGTCCCTTATTCCGAGGCCCTGCCGAAAGATTTCCTGACCAGACTTCTGAAGCTGATTGAAAACGGACTGCAGGTCATCTTCATGCAGGATTACCCGGTCCGAACCAGCCGCACAAAGGAAGACTCCGGACTCCTGATCAAGGACATCAAGGATCGCACCGGCGTTTTGGTGTCGAACCACGATCAGTTAGCTGGCGACCTCAAGAACCTCGGAATGATCGACATTGAGGTCTCCGACAGGCAAGAGAATCTGCGCTATTACCATTATTCCCGACCCGGCGAAGACGTTTACTTTTTCACCAACGAAAGTACGCGTCATACACTTGAAACGACGGTCCGGTTCAGCCGCCCCGGCCGACCGATAGGGTTCGACGCACTGGAGGGCAAGACCTACCAGCCCGAATACACCGCATCGCGGGAACGAACCGAAGTGAAGCTGACACTCGAACCTTACCAGTCCACGTTCATCGTTTTCGAGGATGGAGAGTCCCTGAATTCCGACGCGATGGAAAGAAGATGGCTGGAGAAGGAGTTGGTGTTCGGACCCGCTCTCGGCGGTCCGTGGAAGGTCTCCTCCGCCACGGCGAAAGAATATCCCCGCTTCACTCCGCGTCCCGAGATCACCGGGCTTGGAAACATCTCCATCCCCTCCGTTCTCCCGAACTTCTCCGGAACTCTTCGATATGAAATGACGTTCGATCTCCAGGACATCCCGGCGGCGAAAGCAGATGTAAAGGTCTTCCTGGATCTGGGCAAGGTCTATGAACTGGCAGACGTTCGATTAAACGGTAAACACGTCGGAACCCGGATCTGCCCCCCCTATCGCCTGAACATCACCGACACCGTCAAACCCGGGAAGAACGAGCTTCAAGTAGACGTGACGAACACGCTGGCCAAGCAGCTTGGAACCAACGGACTCGATCGAGCCTGGCCTCAGGAACCGTCGGGCCTTCTTGGCCCGGTCCGGCTGGCGTGGACGACAGGGAAACCCGAGCAAGACGAATTCCTAATGACGAATGTCTAATCAATGTCGAATGCCTCAATGACGAACCAGGAGGCGTGCCCTGGGCGAAGCTCTGATCTCCTAAGCTGAAAGCTGAGAGCTGACGACTGAGAGCTCTTCTCGTCATTGTGGAGGGTAGGATAACATCGCGTCCTTGCATGTAGCCGGCCCGGGTCCATAGGCAGACACAGTAAAAATGTTCTTGCGCTTTTCTTTGGCCCGGATATTGAACTTTCCAGAGAAATGACTACAATATTATAGCTTACATGGTGAGAGTAGCTCAATTGGTTAGAGCACCAGGTTGTGGTCCTGGGGGTTGCGGGTTCGATTCCCGTCTCCCACCCGTTGAACTGGTTGGCAATTTTGGAACATTATGATCTGCCCCGGCAGGTGAATCTGGTTCCCATCGGGGGAACGGCGAGTCAGAGCCTCCGGGTGGAAACGGCGACCGGAAACTATATCCTCCGATGTCGACCGGCGGGGATGGCTAAAGAAGAATTCATCGAATACGATCATACCTTGCGCACGTTTCTCGCCGATCATTATTTTCCCACGCCCAGACTCAAGCCCGCGAAATCCGGATACACCTGGGTGGAAGTAGACGGACAGATATTCGAAATGTCCTGCCTCCTGGCCGGCCAGGTTGTTCCCGTGCCCAACGCCCGCCAACTGCATTCCGCGGGACACGCCCTCGCCCTGTTTCACCAACTGACAGTTGATTTTGATCATCCCGGAAAAGCAAACTTCGTCCGTGAGGACCACGTCTCAATACTTCAGCCGCTGCTCGATGAACTGTACACTCTGGCACAAGACACCCGCGAGCGGGAGGAACTGGACCAGATCCAGGGACAACTAAAAATCCTCAGCACGCTCGACGCCGACGGATTCTTCGAGCCCCTTCAGCCGGGGGTGATCCACGGCGACCTTCATCCGGGGAACGTCTTGTTCACGGGCAATTATGTCTCCGCCCTGCTGGATTATGATTACGCCAGCCCGGGTCCCGCCATGCGCGATATCGGCGACGGCCTCGTCTTCTTTGCCTCGCGGCGACCGCGGGATTTCGACCTCAACGATATCTGGTCGCTGACGCAAGGCTGGAAACCGGACACCGATCGGGCGATGGCGTTCCTTCGCGGCTACACCTCCATTCGACCGCTGCCCGACGACTGGCCCACGACCAGCCACATCCTGCTTTCCCGCTGGCTTCAGGTAAAACTGCGAGGCTCGCGAAAAGTGCCGAAGGAAGAAAAAATCCGCTTCGTGCTGACAGACCTGTGGGACGTCGTCCGCTGGCTGGAACATTACTTCCACGGCTGGTTCACACAGTTGATCATGGACCTGTAGCGTTGCGGCGACAGAGCCACATTCATCGCAATGTCTAATGACGAATCAATGACCAAATTCCGAATGACCTAAAAGAGCTTCGCCCACGTCACGCCTCACGGTTCGTCATTAGACATTCGTCATTAGGAACTCGTCATTTCAGATCCGCCCTTAGACGGGTCCACCACTTCCGAGCCGTAGACCGCGGACTGTTTTCCACCGCAAAGGTCGCGAAGGACGCAGAGCAGAGGTAACTGTCTCGTTAAGATCGGAACTCTACGTTCTTTGCGATTCGATCTTTTTCGTGTCTTGGCGCCTTCGTGGTGAGCAAGATGGTGGGCACAGATCACTGCTCCCCTTCTATCCTCCTCGCTGAAAGTCGACGGCGAAGAAGAAATTTCACCGCCCCCACTCCCAGATAACCACTGCTCAGGGCTGGCCTTAGCGATTTCGCCCCATCCCCATCAAAAAAAACATAAAAAATCTCAAAAAAGTTCCCCAAACTTTGCCCGCCAGTGTCACCATTCTATAGAGACGAACGGATATTCTTGTTCGAATCAGGAGTTGACGGACCGATGAACGACAAAACGACACAATGGACGATGGTCGCCTCGATGCTGGGCCTCAACCGCCTGCCGCAGGCGTGGAAATGGCCCGGAAGGTCGATTCGTATCCCTCGGATCGCCGGGTACGATGTCGTCCGGGTACTTCTGGGCCTCGTGCTGCTGACGGCGGCGGGACTTAAGGGCTATCAACTGGCCACCGAGCCGACGCTGGACAAAACTCTCTTCACCTCCCGGTGGCTCCTGATTGCCCAGGTGGAGTTTGAGCTTTTCATGGGCATCTTCCTCCTAAGCGGGTTATATAAGCGCCTGGTCTGGCTGGTGATGCTTGTCTGTTTTGTCGCCTTTTCGTGCGTGACGCTGTACAAGGGTCTTTCCGGCGAGGCGTCCTGCGGGTGTTTCGGGAAGATTGAAATCAATCCTTGGTATACGTTTGTGTTCGATACCTGTGCCATCATGGTATTATTGACGTTTCGCCCCGAAAGGACCAATTCTCGTCCCATGCAACCCAGCTGGGGAAGACCCGTGATGTTAGTGGTGCTAGTCCTCGCCGCCACCATCTCCGGCGGCTGGACCATGGCCAGGTATCAGCCTGCCGTTCTCGACTCCGACGGCGATCTGATCGGAGACAGTGATTTCATCGTCCTCGAACCGGAAGCGTGGATCGGAAAACCTCTCCCGCTTCTGAGGTATATCGACATCGGTCACAGATTGGCAAAAGGGAAATGGGTGGTGATCCTGTATCATCATGATTGCGCTGACTGCAAGGAGGCCATTCCCAAATACGAGCAGATGGCCCTCGAAGTTGCTGACAAACCGGAAGCACCTCGATTCGCCTTCATTGAAGTGCCACCGTGTGTAGTGGATCGCTTCGATCCAAGAATCGCGGTTTGTGACTACGGAGTTCTGACGGATAGGAAACAGTGGTTCGTTGAGACGCCGACAGTCATTTCATTGGAAGATGGCAAAGTGATACAGACGTCACGCGGTCTCTTCCAGAGCGGTGAAAGGGGGTGATGCCTATGAGCGTCTTATGAAGTCGTTAGTGTGGAATCTGGTCAGATTTGCGCTATGAAGGACAATTCTGTCAATGAAAGGAAAAACTCAAATGAAATGGAAGATTCTAGTTGTTTTGGGGCTCATTCTGCTGGCGTGTGCCAGCCAAACCGTCACAGCCATGACACCCTTGTCGGAAGATCAAATGGAGTCTGTAGTTGGCGCTTCAGGCTTCATGCAGTCATGTACTGGTACTTCGAACTGTCCGGGAAGGTGCGTGGCGCCAACCAAATGCACGCAGGTAATTACTCCGTTGACACACTATTGCCGCAGGGACAATGGTACGGCCGGATGCAGCAGTTCCGGGACATTCAAGGATTGTGAATGGGCGTGGTGTCTATGGTGCTCGAATGGCGGGCCCGGACGATGTGGAAACTACGAGCTTCCGTACTGTGAATCGTCGTATGGATACTGCACAGGTATGGCTGGCTGCTCAAATACGGGCGCTGCTTGTAAAAATGATTGCACATAGTTAACCATAACGACACAATGTTATTCAGGCTGATTTAGCCTGAATAACATTGTACTATTTATTGGAAGGATTTCACATTATGTTAAAGCACATTGGAAATGGACTGTTTATAATCGGGCTTCTTGTTTTGCCTCAAATCTGTGCAGCTGTTCACGCTGAAGGGATTCAAGTGGAGGATGTACTGGACGGCATGGAGGCACGGCGGTCTCAGATTGCTGATATGGAGCATCAGTATACCATCAGCCAGAACAACACAGACGACTTCTATAAGTTTTCCAGGCAGAGGGTTGAGGAATATAGACAACAATCCCCGGACTTGGCCGAGAAGGCGGGAGGACTGATCGTTCCTGAGGGTCTGAGTGCATCTCGAGAGTCATCCTCAAGCTATCATCTCTTTGTGAAAGGAAACAAGCGAGCTTTCGAAGACTACAGCGTTAACACTAAGGACAAATCACGAACCCTTATGCAGCAAGGGGCATACGATGGCGAGACCCTCAAACTCCTAGAACCGCAACGGTTAAGCGGCCTCTTGAAACGAGAGTCGCCTCAGAATATTCTCCGGTTCCCGACGTTCCCCAAGATGTTGGGATTGGAAGGCCGAGAGTTATCTGAATACCTCAAAAGTGACGGGGTGGAGTGTCAGGTCACGGGAACCAAGATTGTTGATGGGGACACGAACGTGGAATTGCTCATCCGCCGCCGACACACACCCGTGCCCGAACAGCCCATCGAGACAGTTATTGAACATCGCGTGACGATCAATGCACAGAAGAACTTCTGGCCGACGAAAATCGAGCGATATGATGAGATCCGAAACGTGTCGACCGGTGAATCCGCCCGTTCCCTGAAAAAACGGATTGAGGTTGGGGAGTTTGCGGAAAGCAATGGCGTCTTTTTCCCAAAACAGATTCAGGAGAGCAACTACGAATGTGAATACAGCTATTCCCAGGGAGGGCTCATTCCCAAGCTGTCCGAACCCAAACTGACGGCGTCAGTCCGGACCGTTACCGAAAAGCTCGCCATCAATACAGGATTGTCCGATGATGCCTTCAAGCTGGAGTTCCCGAAAGGTACTCGCTATTACGACGCAAACTTGGGCATGGCCGTCGTCGTCGGCGCCGATCCTCTGCAAATGGCCGAGGAAATGGCTCGCAACGCCGATGCCCTCCCGGTCAAACTGTTCACCGAAGAGCAGGCCAAAGCCATTCTCGAACTCCGGCGACAAGGGAAGGTTAAAGAGGCTGAAGCCCTCAGGCGGCAGATTCTGGACGCAAAACGCCCACCAGCAGCGACTACCAAACCGTCCGAACTCGCGAGCACCCCGACCTCAACGCCTGCTGGAGCCAAGGTCCCCGTAACCACTGTCGTACAAGCAGGCGGGACCTCCTGGCTTGTCTACGCGGTCGTCATCTTGTTCTGTTTTGTTCTCGGCGCCGCTTTGGTTCTTGTCCGCCGATGGAGGAATGAACATGTCAATGAGCATCGATAGAATCAGATCCGTTCCGTTCGTGCCCGATTTGTGTTTCTCCGGGCACGTGTCGAGAGCAAAACGCCGTGTGTACGATCTCATCAATGCGATCAACAGGTACGCACATGTGAGGCGCAATCGGCACCGTGCTGTGATGCTGATTCTGGGTACGTGCCTTTGTGTTTCGTCTGTTCTTGCCGATCAGGGCGACATCCGGCCGATCCGTAACTGCGGCGCGCAGTGTGCCCTTATGCTGTGTCGATACTTTCAGGTCAATGTTCAGGAGGAACAGTTACAGAAGTACCTTGGTCCGCAAGATAAGGGGACTGTGTCCCTGCACGAATTGAAAGAATGCTTCCAAGCCCTTGGGTTTGACTCCCTTGCCTTTCAAGGGGACTCGGAGGACTTGAAGAAGAGCGTACATCCGATTATCCTGCATTTCCGGCCGGTACGAAATGAAAAAGTGGGGCATTTCCTCGTGGTCATGATGGACTTCAAACGCGGCCAGCTCGTGGCGTACGACCCCTCGTTTGCCGGGCGGCCTATTGATCTGGATGATAAGACCCTCCAAAGGTACTGGACGGGAAAGGGACTGATGGTTTGGCCTCGCTATGCCAACCATTTGCCACAAGAACGTTTCCCGGGATCGCTGTGGCTTTCGGCTCTTGCTTCTGTGTTCTGTGGAGCAGTCTTCACCCATCTACTCACCTTCCGTTCTCAGAAAGGAATCTTCTTCGTCCCATTACTGGTTTGGGCGGCGGGACTCTGTTACGCTGAAGCCAAGCCGTCTGCTCTTCCTACCGTCAAGCCTGAAAAGGAAGTCAACTTGGGGATGCTTCCTGAAGGACGCAATGAAGTGCAGTACGACTTCTCCTGGCGGAACCCCTATTCCGAGACGTTGACGATTCAGCGAATCTCCAAAAGCTGTGGATGTGAAGTCGTGCGCCCGAGCGCAATGCAGATACCACCCCAAGGAGATCTCAAACTGCATCTCTACGTCGATGCGGCCAAATGGAATGGACAGGCAGCAGTATCCTTTGTCGTCTTCTTCACCAAGTCCTCCATTCAGCCCAGACTCTTCACCCTGAACTTCTTCCGACCGAAAAGTCTGCAGGCCGATCCGCCGACCGTGGATTTCCAGACCGTTGACGACCCATCGACCGCCATTCGATCATTCAGGTTCGCGTGGGTCTCCGATAAGACACAGAAGAATGTGCACATTGAGGAAAGCAAAATCACCTGTAATCGCGACCTCCTGCGCTGCCGATTCCTGAAGACCACCACCAGGGAATTTCGTCTTCCCAATGCGGCCGCCGTGACCCGGGAACAGGCATTCTTTTACGAGGTTCGTACCGCGCCCGGAATCCGTGAAGGCGAGTTCCATGATACCATTAGTATTCCGGTTCAGATTGGAGACGACAGACGGGTGCTTCGCGTCCCCGTTGCTGGATATGTTCCGAAGCAGATAACCGCTCAACCATCCAAGATTATTGCGTTCCTGTCACCCGATAAGATTCAGACGGCGAAATGGCTGGTATCCCTGGTGGCGCGAAAGGACATGAAAGCTCCAGAGAATACAGTAGTCAGTGGCATTGAATACGATCGGAGCAAGCTGTCGGTTGTCGCGTTGACTAGGCCCCAAATGAAAGATGGGAACATCATTCAGACACTGCAAATCTCTCTCAACAAGAATGCGGCCGGAGACTCCGTCAAAACAGCAATCCATCTCCTGTGTCAAGTTGGCAAGGAGAAGGTCAATCTGGACATTCCAGTGAAAGTTATCGTTGCCACGCGGAAGTGATGCCAGTACGTTCCGTGAGTTGGGTAGCCGAGTATCCACGACAACGCCCGAGATATTGTCAAATCCGGTGGACGAGAATTTATTCAAGCGGCAACCTCCTTGATGCCGTCTACGAAATTCACGCCTCGACGCGGGCTTCGGCGGATTCGACCAGGGTGCCGCCGGTTTCGGGCGATTGTGCCAAGGAGCTTAGGCGAAGATACGACACACCGACGGTTTCGCGAAGCAAAGGCAGCGTACAAAACGCCTGGCCGCTGACCAGGACCTGGCATTGGCGCTTGGCGAGATCCCAATTGAGTTCCAGGTCGTGCCAGACGTTCGGCTTCACCATCGCCGGGGTTAGTTCCAGATTAAAAAGATTGTAAAAGCGGTCCTCCAGATCGAACGGAACGGAAAAATGGTCCGTAAGCCCGATGCGGACGCCCCCGGATCCTGCTTTCACCATCATCCGAAGACGAAGCTGGCCGCATCGTCCCGAAGGGAAGTTCCACACGGCGGCGGCAGGCCAATCGGCGTCGATTCGTCGCAATTCGAGAACCTTTGCATTCGCCTTCTCCGGATGCGGGGAGAATTCCACGCCCTTCGTTCCAAATTTGGCCCATTCCTCTTCGCCCGCGTCAAAATCCGCCTTCTGTGAAGTCTCCAGCAGCCAGTTCGGATCCATCTGCATCAGGAGCACTCGCCCTTTGCCCTGGCCCGTGCAGTAGAGCACCTTGCCGTCGTTCGCCGTCGTCGGAAAAGGATACCCCGTCCCGAAGTCGCCGTTGGGCGGAGGCGGTTCGAGACGCCGCGGATCGCGGGCCACTTCACGATAGCCGCGCCACGTCTGGCCTTCGTCATCCGAAATGGCGGCGTGAATGACGTGCCGACCACCGAAGGCATAAGGGAAGCGCAGGCAGTTGTTCCAGAAAAGCACGATGCGGCCATCGTCCAGCCGCGTCAATCCCGCCGGTGAATCGGACGACAGGATCGACGTCGGACGCGGTGACGACCAGATCGCGCCGTCATCGGAAAACGACTCATAGAACCGCCCCTGCTGCGTGCGGATCAGCATCCACACCCGCCTGTCCTTAAGCTGCAGGACCATCGGCTCGACCGCACCGTACGCGGAGACGATATCCGGCACGGGCACGCGAATATTCGACCCCTGTGCCCAGGTCGCCCCGCCGTCGTCGGAATAGATCACCGTGCAATCATACTGACCCATGAACGTGTAGGTGTCGAGCCCTTCGCCGCGTTTGTCCCACGCACGCGTGGTCAGCCACGAAAACGGCAGCAGGATTCGTCCATTGGTCATCTGGATCACCGAATTCAGCGCGCCGGTATACCCCTTCCAGATCAGCCGGGGACTCGACCATGTCGTCCGCGCCCCGCTCGATCGAGCATACCAGATGTCGAGCCGAACATTCGTCAGTTCGCCGATCAGCACCCGCTCGCCTTCGCCCTCGCCCGTCACCGCCCCCGCCGGATCGTTCATAATGAAAAGATGCACCTCGCCATCACGCGTCAGAAGAGGCATGACCCAGATCCAGCTTCCCGGCCCTTTTGACCGCTCCAGCAGGCGCTCGGGTTCGCCCCAGGACGCGCCGTTGTCTTTCGACAAACGGCTAACGACTTCCTGCGTCTGGTCGCTCGCCTGAACAAAAACGCTCATGAGCGTTCCGTCGGCGAGCCGTAGAACGATCAGGGGGTTATCCATGACGAATAGGGCAATCGGTTTGGCCATGAAAAACTGTCCTTTCTACACCGTAAACTTGAACCAGCGAATGTTCGACACGCAATCCTCGTAGCCCCAGAACGCGACGAAGATCGAGCCGTCCTTCGTACGCGTAATGCACGGGGCTCCGAATCGCAGCACGGCGAAGTTCTTTGACATATTGTCCGACGTCGCCGTCAATCCCTGCACCTGGTGGCCCCAGAGCGGCTCGGCCGCCTCATTGACCCAGCGATCGCCGTCAAGGTGCGAAAAGTTCGCCCACAATCCGGGCGTATCCATCCGCCGATACACACACAAAAACCGCCCGTCGTCGAGGACAAACGGCGTCAGCGTCTGGCCCAAAAGCCCCGTCGACGCCGGCTGAGACCACGTCTTTCCGCCGTCCTTGCTGAGCACGTACTGATTGGGCCGATCCTTCTTCGCCTTTTCATCATACGCCCAGGCCACCGCCATCAGCCGCCCGTCAGGAAGCTCGAGGATCTTCGACTCCCAATAAAATACACTGAAGTCCGATTCCTTCATCACATCCCAATACTCAGGCCATGTCTTGCCGCGATCGTGCGAGACCAGCGCCACCATCTTCTTGCCGTTCGGGCAGCTTCCGTCCCACCCCGGCCAGGTGGATGTCGGTATGATCCAGCGCCCGTCACGAAGCGGCGTGATCGGGCAGCACTGCTCAAACGACGGCCCCACCAACGGCGGCTTGATCGGCGACGGCTCGGACCAGGTCCGTCCAAAATCCTTCGATCGGAGAAGTAACAGTTCCGTCGGAACGAACCCCTGCGTCTCAGGGCTGGTCAGCCCTTCCTCCGGATGATCCGTCCGATCGCTCCGCACCATAAACACCGCCGCCTCACCGTCCGCAAACGCAGTGATCCGGCAATAATCCGACGTCACTCGGTCCTTCGTCCCGGGATAGATCCTGCCTTGCAGGGTCCACGTCTCTCCGTTATCGGTCGATCTTGCGATGTAGGTGTGGGAATCGGCCGACTCGAACGCCTGGCCCAACGCCAGCGTCGCCACCATCTCGCCGTTACTCATCACAGCCACCGATGGAAAATACGCATGCTCGCTGCGAACGTGCGGTTTGGGGTTTCGGTAAATCAGTCCGCTCCTGAGATTCTTTAGCATACTAAACTCCTTGAGTGATAATTCATCTGTTATCCGCCCCAGAAAATGGGAAATCGTCCGTCCAAAATCTCGTTTCCGATCCGGTGAACGGGCAGCGAAAGGGGCTTCTCGCTCGCGTGCCGCATTCGCAACTCAAACTCCTCGGGCCGGCCGAAACGGCATATGGCCGACCACCAGGAAATATTGTCGGTAAAGGCGTCCCAGAGGCAAATCCCGTCCGCGCCGTCGGCGAACAGCGTTTTGATGTCGTTAAGATGGTTCGCCAGGGGTTCGAAAATATTGAGCATGGGAAAAATCCTGACCTTGCCGCATTCCCTGACTTCGCGGAAGAATTTCATGTCCCATGTTCGCTTGGTCTCGCCAAACCCGTACTTGTACGCGTGAATCTCATCGACCAGCCCTTCCCTCACCATCCGGCGAAGGTCCACCGCATAGCGAAGATTGTCCGCCTCGTCGCCCAATACACACACGCTGATCTCGAGCCGTTTGCCATTCCCCCGCCACCCTTCTTCGCGATCCAGCATATCGCGAACTTCCTTCATAAATGTAATGACCACATCGGATCGCAATTTCTGAATGCGCGGGTCCGATTCGTCCAGCGCGTGCGGGTCCTCGCCATACTGCTTTCGAAACAACTCGCAGAACGCCGGTTCATACAGCACCATGGGAAAACCGCGATTAAAGACAATGTGCACGCCATCCGCCCCAAGTTCGACGGCCTCGCGAAGAACGTCCAGCAAATGCGCCCGCACCTCCGGCACCGCCCAACTCATCCGCGCTACCGGCGTACCGTCTTTGTCTATCGTTCGCCATTCCGGATGCCGGCGGTAGAACGGCGACTCAAACAGGTCCGTGTACGGCGGGTAGTAACTCCATAACGCCGGACGAAACCCCACGTGTACCTTCATCCCGATATCGTGAGCCCCGTCGATCAGTACCTTCGTGGGATTGATCTTCTTTCGAGCCAGTTCCCGAACCGCTTCCACAAAGTACCGGTCGCCCGCTTCGGGGAAACTGTCGATGTCCTGCCCGAACATAAACCCGAATTTGGAGGGATAATTCACCTGGTCCGAACCGCCCAGGTGCAGCAGAAGCGTCTTGAAATCCGTATCGCGATAGATCTCGACTTCCGAGAGCAGCTCCTCTTCCGTCGTGGGACGGCGCTCGTAGATGAAACTGAACCCATCGCATGAAGCCGCCAGCGACCGCCGGGTCGGATTGTCCCGATCCGCCAGAAAACCGGAAATCTCCGCCTCGCTCAGCGGAATCAACTTGATGTAGGCGACACTGCAGCGGTGAATAATCCCACCCGGGGTCTGCGAAATCTCAAGGCACTGATCCTTCAGTTCCGCCACCTTGTAAAAGATGTCCTGAATATTCCAGTAGCCCTGATCCACCTTGGTCGATCGCGGAATCGAGGCCCGCTGACCGTCGAGTTTCAGCCAGACCTGAGTCTTGCCCCCCGGAACCACACACAACATCCCCACGAAGATGGCATACCATCCATTCACCGGCAGAGGCACCCGAACCTTGGGCACGCGATTATCCTCGAATGCCCAGATCAGGTTCCCCTGAATTCCCCCCGCCTCGTAAGGAAATACCCGCCAGGCCCCCTGCTTCAGCCGTGAGGAACAGGCTTCGGGAGGCACAAAGCGAGTCATGTCCGACAAGATTACCGCCTTGTCCCAGTTCGCCCAGTTTGACGCCAGAATGCCTGTCCAAGGCTTCTGTTCACTCGCGCCCGTCGTGCCCATGACCGTTCCTTTCCTCATTCTTCCGTGCCCCCATTATAAAATCTGTCATGACAGATTCAAGAGCTTTCCACCGATTTTGTCCGCCGCGTAATGCAGAGTGGTTCTGTCGATTGCACAGCGCCCAGCCCCCCAAATGCAACAAAAAAGCGTCCTGATGACTGTTTTGCCCGTATTTACACCGGTTTTGCGATTTTTGGGATTTGAGGAAAGACTATAATTCGTTATACTGAAGATTGTCCATTCACCGGAGTGTAAAGAAATATGGAAGGAAGGGACACGGGGTCCCCAAACCGTGAACAGTTCGATATCGTCTGGGTCGGCAGGTCCGCCCCGGATGCCTATTGGGACCAATGTGCAGGCCGGTTCCTTGTCGCCGACTTCGACAACATCTACGACGCAATGGCCCGCGTGCTGACCGATCTGCAAGCCAGAATCCTGGTCCTCAACGCCCTATCCGTGGGAACAGAACTCACGACAATCGTAAAGACAGTCCTCTCCCAGGGCCTATTTTCCGGTGTCTTTATCTACACAACGGCTTACCGAACCCCTCAGTTCGTTCCCAACGGCGACGCTCGCGTCATGATGGTCGAAAGCCCCCAGCGGCTGTTCGATCGACTGACGCTGATCCTGAAAGGACAAACACCCGAGCCCATTATGACAGCGGAAACCAGGCATGCCGGGGAATCTGGAGAGGTTGAACAAAAGAGGCAACCTGTGCCGTCGATTGAAACCCCCATACCCGTCAGTTGGCCCCAAGAGGCACCTGCACTCGAAAAGGATCATACGCGGCGAGCGGACAAGCCGGAAGAATCGTCGCCCCCGCCTGCCATCACTCCGCAGGCAAGTAAAATGATGGAACCGTCGAGCGATGAGGCCGGTTCCCCCGAGATAAATCCGGTTCAACCATCTGCCCACGAACCGGAACAGCCCAAGTGCCCCCCTCAGAAAGAATTCAAAGCCGCTCAACTGACCCCCGAAGAACTGCAGGCCTTGCTGGGACCTGATTTTCAGCCGGAGAAGGAAGAATGATCGTTAGCACGGAAAAATGGACGGATATCGGGCGGGTTCTTCTGGTCGCCACCGACCCGGAGCTGCGAAACCAGGTTGAGCAGGCCCTTCCCGCCGCAGAGACCGTCCAGGAAGAAACCGGCCTTGCCGGACTGTTGCGCACCTCACGAGAGAACTTCAACCTCGTCCTCCTGCGAATCCCAACTCAGGAAGATGATCTGGTGCCCGCACTTAGAAGTTACCGGCACGTGGATCCTTCCGTCCGCATCATCCTTCTGGCGAAAATGTTCGAGGAACCGCTGGCTCTTGGCCTGACCCAGCGGGGATTGGCCGATGACTATCTGATCCTGCCACTGCACAAGAAAGAACTGGATTTGGCTTTGAGGAAGTGCTTTCCGCGGTCGACGGGACGATCGATCGAGCCGATGGGAGCAGCCCCCTATTCCCGCCTGATCTCCGAGCCGGCCAACGCCCCTGCCGCGTCAGACCCTCAGCAGCTGCTCATCCGCGAAGTTACCGAACTGATCAACTCCGCCGAACTGGGACTCCAGGAATTGCTCGAACGGGTCTGCTGGTCGGCAGTGTTTCTCTGCAAAGCCCGAGGGGCCAAAATCACCTTCGGCGAGCATACCGCTTGTGTCGGAAGCGACGAATACTACGACCTGGTCATGCCTTTGATGGAAAACGGCAAGGAAATCGGTCAGATCGAACTGGCCACGGGAGCGGAGCACGCCGCCTGCTCGGTCGTCGCGGGATATCTCGATCAATTGATCCCCGGACTCGTGCGGCTGGCTTCTTCCCGGAACCGATTGCAGGAACTGGCCAACACCGACGCACTGACCGGACTGGCCAACCGTCGGCACTTCCAGGAAGTGGTCGAAAATCTGATCGCTCGCGCCCGCCACGAACGCTCCCGAGTCACTATCGTCATTTTCGACTTCGACGATTTCAAACACTTCAACGACGCCTATGGCCATGGGGCCGGCGACGAAATTCTACGCGAGTCCGGAATGCTCATCAAACGCTGCATCCGCCGCCAGGACCTGGCTGCACGATACGGGGGCGACGAATTCGCCGTTGTCCTCTGGGATTGGCAGGAACGGCGAATCCCCAACAGCGAACACCCGCGATCCGCGATGGCCATCATGGAGCGCTTCCGCCGAATGTTGCGGGAACATGTCTTCCCTCGACTGGGTCCCCAAGCCCACGGCGCACTAACCATCTCCGGCGGACTGGCCAGCTTCCCCTGGGACGCCTCCAGTGCCGAGGAATTGATCGAACGCGCCGACCAGGCCCTTCTCGAAGCCAAGCGATCCGGAAAAGACAGGGTCTACCTGGTGGGACAGGGGCCCGAGTCGACCAGGGCAACCTAGACGGCCCACGGGGAATTTCTCTTCATTCTCTCGGAATCTATGGAGACGCTGGAACCTATGCGACGAATCGAATATCAGACAATTGTCAATGCAGTCAGAGACCTGTGCATCTCGGCAGCCCATCGATTGCCTTCGGATGTCGTTTCCGCCATCGAACGGGCCGTTCGGACAGAAACCGACACACGGGCAAAACACATGCTGGAACTGCTGCTCAAAAACGCGGACGTGGCCGACAAAGAGATGTACCCCCTCTGCCAGGACACCGGCGTAACCGTCGTCTTCGTGGAGCAGGGAAACGAAGTCTTTGTCTCCGCTCCACCTGAGGACCCCCAAGCCGGTATCATCGAAGCCATCAATGAAGGCGTCAAGGCTGGGTATCAGGACGGGTACCTGCGAAAAAGCATCGTGGATGATCCGGTGAAAGAGCGAAAGAACACCGGCACGAACACCCCAGCCGTCGTCCATCACTCATTTGTCCGCGGCGATCGCCTCAAAATCTCCGTCATGCTCAAAGGCGGCGGATGCGAAAACCGGAGCCAGGTCAAAATGCTGACCCCCGCGGAAGGTGAGGCCGGAGTTCAGAACTTCATTGTCGACGTTGTCCGAAAAGCCGGCGCCGATGCCTGCCCGCCTTTCGTCATCGGCGTGGGAATCGGTGGGAATTTCGAGGTGAGCTGCCTCCTGGCCAAGAAAGCATTGCTCCGTCCGCTTGACACACCCAATATCCAACCCTATTATGCCAACCTCGAAAAATCCCTCCTGGAGAAGATCAACGATCTGGGAATCGGTCCCCAGGGTATGGGCGGCAGAACGACTGCCCTGGCCGTTCTCATCGAAACCCTTCCCTGTCATATCGCCTCTCTCCCCGTGGCCGTTAATGTTGAGTGCCATAGCCATCGACACGGTCATTGCGTAATATAAAATAACTTGCGACTCCTTATTCGGAAAAATTATGAAGTAAAATTATCAGTCCCCACTTGAAATTTGTCACACACACCACATAAGATATAGTAAAAGTATCAATTTTTTAGTTGCAAAGTCTGCAACTATCGATAATAAATAGATTTTTGTAGGATCATTGGGTCGGTGTTTTGATCATGGTGAAGGAACGTTTACAGAAAGTGCTATCCCGGGCGGGGGTAGGCTCACGTCGCGCATGCGAACAGCTTATCCTGGATGGACACGTCACGGTCAACAATGAGCCGGTATCCTCCCTGCCTATTCTCATCGATCCCGAAACAGATCGAGTCGCCATCGACGGCAAATCAATCAAAATCGCTCCTGAGGGCAAGATCTATTTAATGCTTAACAAACCCAAAGGCGTGGTTTCTACCGCCAAGGACGAGCGAGGGCGAAAAGGCGTACTCGATCTCCTGCCCGCCGGCGCTATCAGAGAGCGAGTATTCCCCGTGGGACGACTGGATATGGAATCCCAGGGGCTTCTTCTTTTGACAAATGACGGGGAACTCACCCGTAAGTTGACGCACCCTAGTTTTGGCATAGAGCGAGTGTACGTGGCCGAAGTCGAGGGCCACGCGGATGGAACGATCGTAGAGAAATTACTCCATGGTGTGTGGCTTGCCGAAGGAAAGGCGAAGGCAAGCCGGATCAAGATCGTGAAAAGGGGTACCAAGCGGTCGGTGTTGGAAGTCACTTTGAGAGAAGGCAAGAATCGTCAGGTGCGTCGAATGTTGGCCAAACTGGGTTTGCCTGTCCGAAAGCTGACCCGTATTCGCATGGGCTCGTTGGAGTTGCGTGGAATCGGAGTTGGCCGGGTCAGACCGCTGACCCGTTCGGAACTGGTTGAATTAAAGCAACTGGTAAAGGAAAAGGAATAGTTGCCATTCTCTCAAAGAATTGTTATAATTATACTAACGTATTGTAAGTTAAATTGTTTGTGGGAAGGAATTAACGATGAAACCAGAACAGATCAAAATTTTGGTTGCAGACGGGGACAAGACAAGCGCAGCCAAGTGTGCGGAGATTCTAGCTGGTAAAGGCTACCAGGTAGAGCAGGCACATACCCCGGACGAGGCACTGGCGAAAAGCACCGAAACACCGTTCCACCTAGTCATTACGGAAATGAGCTTTAATGGCCACGGAACGGGTATGGAAGTGATCAAGCAGGTCCGCGATCACCATCGCCACACCTGCGCGATCGTACTGACGGCCAGTCCGTCGCTGGAAAGCGCCATTCAGGCGATCCAGATGGGCGTGTGCGACTATCTGCCCAAACCGGTGCAGGAAGACCTGCTGCTTGACTCGGTCAACCGGTCATTGTCTCGTCGAGGCATCTACCTGACGAGCGAAGAGACGATCAACAAGGCCATCGGCGCCCGGTTGCGCCAGTTGCGCCGCGAGCAGGGCTTGACGACTCAGCAACTTGCCAATCGGGTCGGCGTCACACAGTCGCAGATCTCCCAGGTGGAGACCGGACGAAGTGCCGCCTCCGTCGTCACGCTCTACAAGATCGCGCAAGCGTTCGAAATGAGCCTGGCCGAAATGCTCGAAGGCGTCTAGACCTGACTGCGCTGAACCGTGCGGCAAGGCTGGTTCCGATATGGAACCGCCAACCGCCTGAGTAAGGGTGGGCGGATTGGCAGGCACTGCCAATTATGATTCAGGAAAAAAGCATCGCTTTCTTCCTTTCGGCAACTGAATTGAAGAAGTAATCAATGCAGGGCATCTTCCTGTACAAGGTGCCCTGCATCTTTTTTTACCCTCTGGTTTGTATTTGGAATATCCACAAACTTCGATCTGCCACTTTAACCCCAACCAAGCCAGGACGCCTTTACCTTACGGATGAGGTGTACATTCTCCATGACAAGCGTACGAAATATGCCCTCAGTATATCGGATTGAACCTGGATTGGCGAATCTGACCCAGGAACAGCTTCAGGCGGCACGTTCCGAGGCCAAGAAGCAGCAGATTTCGCTTCGCGACAGCATTCTGAAGCTCGGGTTTGCGGACGAGACTCAGCTGCTGCAGTCCGCGTCGCAGTCTACCGGCCTGGAACTCGTGCATCTGTCCGCGGATGATATTTCCCGGGATGCTCTGGCGATCGTCAACGCCCAAACGGCCTCCCACTACCACATCATCCCCGTTAAGGTTGCCGACGATACCCTCTGGGTGGCCACCAGCGATCCGTTCAACTCAGACTTGAAACACGAGATCGAACTGGTGCTGGACTGTCCCTATCGCGTGGAATTCGTCCTGGCGACGGCGGACTCCATCAAGCAGGCGATCCGGAAATGCTATGGCGTGGGCGCCGCCACCGTGGAGCAGATGGTGGCGGAGGAAGGGATCCGGGAGGCCGATGGTCCCGCGGACGGCGACATTTCCGACGAGAGCAAGGCCATCGAGGCCTCGGTCATCAAGCTGGTGAACCAGATCCTGGCGGACGCCATTTCCGCCGGCGCAACGGACATCCATTTCGAACCCCACGAAAATGACTTGCGGGTCCGATACCGAATCGACGGACGGCTTCACGATTCCGGCATGCCCTCCTCTGTACGCCACTTCCGCGAAGGCATCACAAGCCGAATCAAGATTCTCTCGGGACTCGACATTGCCGAGAAACGTCTGCCTCAGGACGGTCGGGCGCAGGTTAACCTGTCGGGAAATCTGTTTGATTTGCGGGTCTCGATTCTCCCCACACCGTTCGGAGAGGCCGCGGATATACGCGTCCTGCCCCGCGGGGCGATTATCCTGGACCTGCCCACCCTGGGAATGCCGGAACGAGACGTAACGGAACTGACCAGGCTGATCCACAAGCCCCACGGCATTCTTTTGGTCACGGGACCGACCGGAAGCGGCAAGACAACCACGCTGTATACCTGCATGAAGATGCTCAACCGCATCGATCAGAAGATCATCACCATTGAGGATCCAATTGAGTACAATCTGGGCGGCCTGGTCCAGATGCAGGTTCATTCGGAAATCGGATTCACTTTCGCCCGGGCGTTGAGAGCGATCTTGCGTCATGACCCGGACATCATTCTCGTGGGTGAAATACGCGACCTGGAGACGGCAGAGACGGCCATTCGAACCGCCCTCACCGGCCACCTGGTGTTCAGTACGCTGCACACCAACAGCGCCGCCAGCGCCGTTACACGGTTGCTGGATATGGGCATCGAGTCTTACCTGCTGGCGTCATCCATCGAAGGAATTCTCGCCCAGCGACTCGTGCGAAAGCTGTGCACACACTGCAAAGAACCTTACACGCCGCCCGAGGAAGTCCAGACGATGGTCAAATCCTTTCTCGGTCTGGATCGGCTTCCGGAAGCGTACCAGGGTCGTGGATGCGCCAAATGTCGTTTCACCGGCTATCAGGGACGCACCGTCATCAGCGAACTCATGATCATGTCGGAGGAGATTCGCAACCTGGCCATCGCCAAACGTCACGCCAATGAGATCGACGCACTCGCCCGCAAAGAAGGGATGGTTTCGCTACTGACATGCGGCTTGGACAAGGTTCATCAGGGAATCACAACATATGCAGAGGTGCTGCGAGTCACCAAGGGTACCGTGTCGGCCGACTGAGATAGAGGACTATGCAATCATTCGCATACAAAGCCAAGGGAATGGATGGACGCCTGATTACCGGAGAAATTCAAGCGGAAGATCGTCCGTCCGTCGTCTCCATGCTGAAAAAGAAAGGGTATTTCGTCCTGTCGGTCGAACCGGAACAGCGGTTGGTTGTTTCGATTCAGCGAAAATTCCGCTTCCTGGAGCATCGAGTCCCGCTTCGACAGAAGGCCGTCTTCACCCAGCAACTGGCCACCCTGCTGAAGGCGGGGATGCAGTTGACCGTTGCCCTGAAGACCCTGTCCCGGCAGATGGAGGACAAATTCTTCGCGTCGATCATTCACCGACTGTATCAGGACATCGAAGAATCGAGTTCCCTCTCCCAAACCATGTCCAATTTTCCGAACGTGTTTCCTCCGACCTACACCGCCATCGTCGGCGCGGCTGAGGAGTCCGGGTCGCTGGTCGAATCGCTCACCAATCTGAGCAAGCAAATCAAGTCCCAAGCCGCCATTTGCTCCCGCATCAGAGGCGCCTTGGCCTACCCGCTCTTCCTGCTGCTCGTAAGCATACTCGTCGTGGGCGTCCTGGTAAGCTTCGTCATACCCAAATTCATTGAACTCTTTGTCAATGCCAACCAGAAGCTGCCCCTGCCGACTCTGATCCTCCTGCATATTACCGACTTTTTCAAAGCGTTCTGGTGGGTATTTCCACCTGCGATCATCGGCGCGATCTTCCTGGCCGCCGTCGTCCTGAAAAACGAGAAGATCAAGAGCATCTCGGACACCTGCCTCCTGCGATTCCCCCTGCTCGGCCGGCTGAACCTGAAAATCCAACTGGCCCAGTTCACAAGGACCCTCGGTTCGCTCCTGGACGGCGGGGTCCGAATCCTGCCCGCGGTGCAGATTGCCCGGGGCACCACCCGCAATCTGGTATTCGCCCAGAACATTCGGGATATTTCCAGCCAGATCACCAAAGGGGCGACCCTCGCCCAGGCAATCAAGAAACAGCCCTTCTTCACCGAGCTTACCGCCAGCATGATCGCCGTCGGAGAGGACAGCGGCATGCTTCCGGAAATGCTCCTGGAAGTGGCAGAGATCTACGAGCAGGAGGCGGAAGCCACCATCAATTCCCTCACCGGACTTCTGGGCCCGATGATAGTCGTCTTCATCGGCCTTGTTATCGGATTTGTCGTCATGGCCATTCTCTTGCCCATCTTCGAGGCAAGCACCATGGTCGGATGAAAGGAGTATCGACGATGAGAGAATATCGCATAACCACGTCCCTTCGTGCCGCGTTCACGCTCGTTGAACTGCTCTTGGTGATCACCATCATCGGCGTTCTGGCTGCCGTGATCGTCCCGCGTTTCTTCGGACGGTCGCAGGACGCCAAGATCGCCGCCGCCAGGCAGACCATCGTGGGAACATTCGGGACCGCCCTGGACTTGTATGAACAGGATGTCGGCGAATATCCGACAACCGATCAGGGACTCGAGGCCCTGATCAA
This sequence comes from uncultured Phycisphaerae bacterium, assembly GCA_964563935.1. Taxonomy (GTDB): domain Bacteria; phylum Planctomycetota; class Phycisphaerae; order JAAYCJ01; family JAAYCJ01; genus JBAZZQ01. The sequence goes on from CAZLZE010000002.1 coordinate 26,521, forward strand.
GGATCCTTCCACCAAGGACTGGCGGGGCCCATACCTCAAGAGTACAACCATTCCCATGGATCCCTGGGGCAACCCGTATAAATACACGTACCCAAGCGAACTGACGGATTCTGAGACGCTCTATGACCTTGTCTCCCCCGGTCCCGACGGAACAGCGGGAAACGCGGACGACATCACCAATCACAATGCCCAGGAACACACGGAAAACAAGAAATAGATCCGCCTTCACCCTGACGGAAATGCTGATCGTCCTGGTCATCATCTCCGTGACTCTAGCAGTCATTGTTCCCTATTCGGGGCGCACCACAGGTCATATGAAACTGACTCAGGAAAGCCTCAACCTGCAGGCAGCCATTCTCTTCGCCCGGGATCGCGCCGGAATGACAAACAGGTCCGTACGGCTGGTCATTGATCGCAAAAAGAATCAATACAGACTGGAAGAGATCTCGAAAGCGGACGCCAACGAGTTCAAGCCGCTGGAAGGTTCCCTCGGAATGAACCGGACACTGGACAAGTCCGTCGCCATCCTGGAGACCGACCAATTGACAGATGAAAACGATCGGCAAACTCTGACCTTTGACCCCAACGAGGTCTGGCCGACCGCCAGCATCACCCTTGGCGATAAGCAAGCCTCGGCAACCGTCGTACTCAACGGAATATCAGTGGAAATCAATGAAACCACGATCGAAGACACGAAAGACAAAACACCCGGTTAACACCCGGCACGCCACAACCGCTTTTACGTTGATTGAAGTAATCGTGGCCTTGGCCATCCTGGGCACGGGAATCACGGCGGTCTTTGGTGTCCTGAGCGTCTGCTCACGGGCCGCTCATCATAATCGCATGCTGACGCAGGCAGTGCTCCTGGCGGAATCGGAACTGGCACGCGCCAGCCTGGTCAAGCGAACCGAATTCGGAACACAGGACGGAACCAGCGGACCATTCAAATGGCAGGTGGATATCGCGTCAACGCCTGTTGAGGACTTGGCCGCCATCAAGGTTACCGTCACATGGAGCGAACAAAAGCGGCCGCAGTCCTATGAACTGCTGTCCTGCATACGGATGAAATCTTTCGTCGAAAAGGAAACCTGATGTTACTGGAAACGCCGATGCTGGCGGCGGCAATATGGATAATGGTAATCGGCAATCGCCTGCCATCGGCGGCATTCGCTCGTAGCATATGTCAGCCGACGTACAACTAGAATATTTGGAACAACTCTTCTTCATATGACATCACCGAAACAAAGAGGGTTTACGCTCGTGGAAATACTGATCGCAATGGTGATCGCAACGATTCTTGCGTTGGCGCTCCAGACAATCCTTCGACAGGGATTTCATATCCTGTCGCATGCCGAGAAACGCCGACCGACCTTTCAGAGCGTCAGGTTCATCACGGAGATGATGCGTGAGGAAATCACCGGGGTTTACCTTCCGCCCCTGGGCCCGGACAAGGATGCCTCGTTTCTCCTGGATGAAACGAAACTTGAGTTCTATACGTCAACGCCCTTCCTGGAAGCCAATCCATCCCTGTCCAGAATGGCCAGAGTGCGATATGAATTCACCCGGGACGACGCCTCCCAATTGTTCACTCTGAAACGAACTCAGCAATTGTACTCTGGCGAGAAGAATATCGCCCAGGAAACGGTGGCAACTCTGGCTTCGGGACTCTCCACAGTCTCCCTCAAAGCTTTTGATCGAGCAAACGAGCAATGGAAGGATAGCTTCAAATCCAAGGAAGAGCCTCCTCGAGCCATTCTGTTTTCCATTGCCTGGCCGGGAAACAAGTCGGTTCCGGCACTGGACTTCCAGACCGTGTACCGAATTCCGAGTCAGATCGCAGTGAGGAATTGAGCGGGCGGAATCATGTTAAATTCCAACACAATCGAACATAAAAGAACAAGGAAAGGCAGTATCCTGATCTTCGTTCTGATCGTTGTCGCCACGACGACGGTTTTGGCCTTCGGATTTGCCTATCGGACTCGCATCGAGATCAAGCTCGTCGACAATTACGCCAAGCGGACTTACGCCCACTACCTGGCCCTGGGCGGTCTGGAGCGACTCTTGTGCCTTCTCGAAAAGGACCCCGGGGACTTGACCGTCGCGGCGCACACGGGCAGGCTTGGCGCGTTCAGCACCACCGCGACGAAAGAGGAACTGTTCAAGGATGTGCCGGGGAGGACCGACAGAGCCCATGATCTGCAATACTCCATTTGCGACGAAGCAGGTCTGCTCAACATAAACACGTCGGATCCGGCCTGCTGGGCACAACTTGATCCGCTCACAAAGGAATCGGCCGCATGTATTCTCGATTGGGTTGATGAGGACGACGACGCAGGTCTGGGCGGTGCGGAAACCGCCTACTACGAGAAGCTGAGCCCCTCGTATCGGGCCAAGAACGCCAAGTTCATTCTTCCGAAGGAATTGCTGTACATCAAGGACATCTCTGCACAAATGTACACTCATCGTTCCGGCCTGGACCACGAGGCGTTCTCGACGGTCGCCCGAAATACTCCTGTTCCGGGCCTCCTCGATATCTTCACCACACGAGGAAACGGGCAAATCAACCTCAACACGGCCCCCAAATACATTATCGCATCACTTCCCGGCCTGAACGAATTCGTGGCTGATGCTCTTTACACCTTCCGAGCCGGTTTTGACGGTCAACTGGGAACGGATGACGACGTCTTCCTTGAGTCCGGGGATGATATTCTGAAAGTTCCCGGCGTCACGGAACTGCAGGCGGAATTACTGGGGCAATACTGCTGCTTTTCGTCTGCCGAGTTTCGCCTATATTCCCGTGCCGCAATGAAAGGCGGCGTGGAATGTCGTCTGATGGGGTCCGTCAAGTATCAGCAAGGCAAGGCCCAGTTGGTCTCAGTTGAGAGAATTCCGTAGCATGCATGAAACGACATTGAAATCCGAATGGGGCGCCCTCGCCGCCCATCCCGACGGGGGGATGGTCGTGGGCATTCGTCCAGGGGGCCAACAGATCGTCCTTTACTATTTCGGGTCCATGCATGACCTTTATCATGCCCTGGAGCGAAGAGAACTGGTGGTCCGCAAGTGGGCTGTGAGCGTTCCGGGCAACCAATGCATTCATAAGTCGCTCGGTCTACCCACGTCCGACCCGGCTGAGGCCACGAAGATACTGGAATTCGAGCTGCCGTCGCTCGTACCCATCCCACCGGATCAATTGGTGTTCGGCTGCACTCCGACCCTGACGCACGACAACCTGACGGAGTATCTACTGCATATCGTCCGCCTCGACAGACTCGACTCGCTGCTCAAGCCCTTCCTTGATCGGAATCTGGAGGTCCACACGGTCCTTACGCATCCACTTGCCGTGATCGCCTGGACTCTTCCACAAGTCGCGATACCTCCGAGCACACCGATCACGCTTGTGCTCAGGTCCCCAGCCCACATTGAGGCCATCACGTGCATCAATGGGAACATCCAGACGATTCGCCGCAAGCCCATCGACACGAACGATGCCCGGCATACAGTGTGGGCGATCAGGGAATTCCTCAGCCAGCATCAGGGTTCCGGTGGGATCGATGTCGGCGAGGGCCAATTCGTTCTCGTCGGTTTTGAGGCCCACTCTCAGTCCATTACCAAACAGATACAGGAGGCAAGCGACGGACGTTCGCATTTGGATCCCCTCTTCCTGGCTCATCCTCCGGTGTTGCCGTGGGAAGGGTCCTCACCACCGTCCGACGGCAAGGGACATTTGGAGCACGCAGCCGTCATTTGCGCCGGATTGCTCTCGGCCGTAACCGACTCACAGTTCGGCTGCTTCAACCTGCTGCCTGCGACTCATCAGAAGCGGCTGGCGAAGAAGGATCGAATCCGAAAATACGTCTGCACGGGTGGCCTGGTCGCCATGGGTGTTCTGCTTCTCTGGTTTTCCCTGTTCACGATGAATCTCCGCATCGACCGGGTCTGCCGAAAGATGGAAGATCAGATGGCGCCGATCACCGGCGTGGCCCGATCCGTCGAAACCAAACGGCGTCACATTTCCGCCATTGAAAACCAGTTGTCCAATCGTGGGCTGATCCTGCGGATCATTCAGGAATTGTACCGCTTTACACCTCAGACGATTTCGCTGAGCGAGCTATCGTACACGTCCCAGACCGACCGAACATCCATCAGCATGAAAGGGCAGGCAGATATACTCTCCAATGCTTTTGGATATACCGAGGCCCTCCGCAAAGCTTCCGTGCTGAACGCCGTACAGATTGAGGATGCTCAACAGATTCCTCGGCCCGGTGGAAGCGTGGTTGAGTTTCGCGCAAACGGTATTATCAAGGCGGACCGCAAATGACAAAACCCCAAACCATGAACAGAGAAAGACCGCTGGGCCGGATAGCCCTGATCCTTCTCGCCTCCGCAATTATTTACCTGATCCTTCTGGGTCCTCAGATCGACAGACTTGGGCAACTGCGGAAGCGCGAGAAGGAACTGGAGATCAGTTTTGCAAAGATGAAACGCGATCTGCTGGCGAAGGACCGTGTCGATCGGACGTACAGATCGATCGAGCCGATGATCAAGAGCACGGGCCACCATCAGCAGGAAATCTCGCTGTTTACGCGTGAACTGAACGATCTGTACTCCCCGCTCGGCGTGCGAGTCCGTTCAGTCAAAATCCTGCCCGCCAATCAGAATGAGTTCTATCGCCAGTTTTCCGTCAAACTCGACATGTCGGGAGAGATCAAGGACATCCTCCGTTTTCTCGAAGCCGTTGAAACCTGCGCCAAGCCCATCAAGATCGAGAAGCTCACATTGACGGCCAAGGATGTTCCTGATCAGCTTTCGGCAAGCTTTCTGATCAGCAAGATCGTAAGCACACCCGCCGGTTCGTCAAAACGGGAGGCCAGACGACTATGATTAAGACCCTCACATCCATCGACATTGTCGGCAGCGCCAGATCGACCCATCCAGTCCTCCGGTATGGGTTCATCGCGATCCTGGCCATTTCTCTTCTGCAATTGCTCATTCCGGTACGTCTTCTGGGCGGAAGCACACCCTCGCCATCATCCGGCGACGCACCCGGACGGGACACGCCACCCGGGTTGCGCAAAGCCGTTGCTCATACTCCGATCAGCTCGATTATCACGCGTAAAGGACTCTTCAGACCCGCGACGCCCGTCGCGGACAAGCCGATGGCCGACAAAACCATCGAACGCATAAAGTCTCAGCTTAAACTGCAGTGTGTCATGAACATGAACAACGAGCCCGTCGCCTATATCAATATCACCGGCGTCGGTCTGAGAAAGTGCAAGGTGGGCGAGTCGATTCAGGACCTCTTCACCGTCACGGTCATTAACACCAACAGCGTAGACGTCACCATTCTTGGTCACAAAGTGACCCTTGGTCTCTGATAATTGTCTTTATACGGGAGATGTGGATGCTTAACTCTCTGCACCGGATACGATACGCCTCTATGATCCTAGCCGTCTCGATTTGTCTTCATGAGGTCGTCAGCTCAGTTCAAGCGGTCGACTTTGACCCCTTCGCGGGACAAACGACGACGTCCACATCGGCCAAGAGCCTGAATACGGACAAAGGGCCGACCATTCCCCAAGTCCAATTCATCAATAACGACATGGCCATGGCGTTTCAGATCATCAGCGATGCCACCGGATGGAGCATTTTTCCAACAGCCGGCGCTTCCAAGGAGAAGATCAGTCTGTGGGCCAAGGATATTTCCGCACTGGACCTCCTGGACACGGTTGTCTCCATGTCCGGCCTGATCTACCACCGCGACGGGAACATCATCACGGTCATGACATATGATGAATACATGGAACATCACGGTCTGGATCGAAAGGTCATCACGCCCAGATACGCTGAGGCCGAGGCCTTATCGGCCGTCATCAAACCTTTCTTCACGAAGCTGGGCAAGTGCGTCGTTCACAAGGAAACCAATAGCCTGGTCCTGTATGATTCCGAGGCCAACCTGAGGCTGACAACCAAGATTATCGAATCACTCGATTGCCCCTCCAACGACAGCGTCATCGAGATCGTCGACCTTCAGTACGCCGACTCTGAAATGCTGGCCACCACGCTCAAGGATGTGTTCTCCCCCAAACAGACCAAGGAGAACGCCGCCTCCACCCGCCATACACAGTCATCGGCAACGGGAGCACCGAAGAATCCCACAGCGGGGACTCCGGAGCACTCGAGAATGCTGGATACATTTCACAGGCCGATTGAGTTCTTCCCCATCGGCAGGACCAATCAACTGGTTGTCAAGTGCCGCAAATCCGACATCCGACACATCAAAGATGTGGTGACTCGTCTCGACACCTACATGGAATCAACCACCAAGAGTTACCACTTCCTGTACGTGGACGCGGCGGAGGTCTATAAAGGTCTGGAACAGGTTCTCAACATTTCCGACCGGAAATACACGCAAAGTGCCGCGAAAAGCGGAGGCGTATCCAAGGGCCTGAGTCTTCTCGAGAAATCGAATTCAATCGTGCTTACCGCCCCACCATCGGCGCACCGCATCATGACGTCCATCAAGGAATCCGTGGATGCGCCCGCCCCCTTCGAAGCCAGCGTGATACGAATCTATAAACTGGAAAATGCGGATGTCACGGAGGTGGCGGACGTCATCCGCCAACTCATCGAAGGTGCCGGAAAACAAGATCCGGCGATGGCACAAGCACAGTTTTCATCATTGAACATGGACAGAGCGATTATCAAACCCCCGGAACCCGCTCCGGGCATCCTTCCCGCGGCTCCCGCGATGCCTCCCCGCCTCCAGGACGTCGGTACCACCGGCGAAATTCTGAACAAGTTGGACGCCAAAGTGTCCGTGAGCAAATCCACGAATTCCATCGTCGTCCAGGCAACGGCGCGAGAGCAGAGGGAATTGGAGAGGATCATTCAAGAACTGGACAAACGCCGGCGACAGGTTCTGATCAAGGCCATGATCGTGGAAGTGACAACCACGGATAGTCTGAAACTCGGCGTGGAGCTCGGAAACGCCAACGGTCACCATATCGAATTCAGCTCGTTTGGACTGTCTACCATCGACCCCAAGACGGGAGAACGAACCATCGTCGTCAGTCCCGGCGGCACGGCGGCGTATTTTGACACTCAGGATCTGACGGCCATCATCCAGGCATTGAAATCGGACGGCAACGTGAAAGTGTCCTCTGAACCGCAGATTCTCGTCAATGACAACTCCGTCGGGACAATTCAAAGCGTGGCGGAGGAACCCATTACCCAGGTCAACGCCAGCCAGACCGTGGCCACCACCTCCTTCGCGGGATTCGTGGAAGCGGGAACTCAGTTCAAAATCACCCCGCACATCAGCCAAAAAGACTATCTTCGCGTGGAGTACGAAATCATCCTGAACACCTTCGGAACCCGATCACCGGATCCCTCAATCCCACCTCCTCGCAGCACCAGCAGCATCAAAAGTGAAGCCACCGTTCCTGACACCCACACCATCGTCGTCGGCGGGCTGCAAACGGTCGAGGAGGGCGAAAGTTTCGACAAAGTCCCCATCGTGGGTGATATTCCGCTGATCGGCCTCGCATTCCGCAAGCAGACGACCATCAAACGATACAAAACCAGCTACCTCTTCATCACGCCCTGCATCATGAAGGATCCCTCATTCAAAGATCTTAAGTGTGCTTCGGAGCAGGCCCAAACCCACATGGCGGACGTCGAAGAAAAGAGTACGCCCCCCTGCCACAAAATCGAGAAGAAAATACTCCGAATGAAATAGCCCAAGAGGCGAACAGACAGCCTTTCGTACATGACAAGGTACAATTATGGAAACTGCAGACGAGACATGGCACTCCATTCAGGTTTCCATTCAACCTGAAGTCAGGGAACCACTCCAATATCACACGGAACTCTTCCCTTCGCTCGTGGACTCACCTCCGAGAAGCGTCTGGATTCCAATGACCCCGGCAGCGTATTGCGTGGCCCGGGCCAGATTCATCGGCGGTCGCTCAGAATGACGCGTATTGCTCTGAGCGGGATAGAGATCGAAGCGATCGGGAGTAAGCCGTATGAGGTGCTGCTGGTTCTGGGCAGCATGTCTGGACTCTTCGCGCAGCTGGATGTGGATTGGTGTTTTGCGTAACCTGGACAAATCCGCTCAGGTTCCCACCCGCCTTTGAATGAAGGCATGGGTAATCTCAGCAGCCTGGTTCGTGTAGTCGCAGTATCCACGATAGCCCAGGTACCAGAATTTCCGGGAACTGACGTGGACAACGACTTCGTAACCATCCTCCCTGGCCGGCTCGCAATTCCGGGCACTTTCCGCGAAACGCACGATCAGCAGCCGATCCGACTGCACCGGAAGCTTTGCATAATCGATATGCCAATGTTTCAGCTCATCAAAAAAGACTCTGCTGATTCGCCATCCGCCGATATCAATGCGATCATCTTCGCCATGATGATCCCGAACGGACGTCGCAAGGCGCCTGAATCGAACCAGTTCCGCACCCGCCGTCACGGGCTCCCACAATACCGTCAGCGCAACCGCCGAGTTCGCCGCATGGGCCATGGCCGGGACTGCCCCCCCTCTGAATCCAATCACAACCACCTTCTTTCCTCCAAGGTCCGACAAGTGCTCGATCCCCGCCTGAACATCGTCGTGGAGTGTATCCAGCCGTATCATGGACGACTGCCCTTCACTCTCCCCTTGCCCGACGTAGTCCAGATAGAGCGTGCGATATCCTGCATTGCAGAAAAACCGTCCCATATTCATGAGAAATGTCCGGCTGTAATTGGCTTCCGTGAATAGTGAGTTCAGAAGCAAGATTCCGGGACCATTTTCATTACCGACAGGTTCATACATGCGTCCATAGATCCTGTGCCCACGAAGACACACCACATGTTCCGATGCATTCAACATGAGGCCACTCCTTTACAGATTCCACGCCCCGGGCGAACCGCCGGATCTGCCTCGGCCCATCTCGTGGGCCAAACGACCCGATGTCTTTGGTCCTGAGTCTTTCAGGTCCTCCAGGTATGCAACAATATGCCCGACAAGACTCTCTCTCTCCTCGTCCGATCCGAAGTTATGGCCTGCATTCCTGATGATCTGCACGTTCCAGGGCAGTTGATGCTCATCGATGAAGGGCCGATAATCCATCAGGTTCTTTTTTGAATAGGGGTCCTTTTCTCCGATGACAAGCTGGGACACAATTCGCCTCATCTTCTCACTGCTCGCCCTCAGTCTCGCGATACTCACTGCTTCCTGCCTGTCCGCCATCGGTGTCCCAGCCGATTCCCGCAATACGGACATGACCGCTCGCACGTCAATCCGACCACCAAGAAGTCGCCTGCACGTCTCCAGCCGGCACATTTTGCGAATGTATTCTCGCAGTCTGATCGCAAACCGCCCCCGACCCGGGCCTTTCCCCTCCAGATGCGTGAACTTCGGGGAAAGAAAGATCACGCCGTTCACAAGATCCAATTCGTTCCGCAAATGGAAGACAAGCGACGACACATCGCTGATGCACAATAGACAGATGCGCGACGCGCTCAATTCGCGAGCACAGTAGCGAATGATGACCGACGCATCATCCGCTTTGACACGGATGTCCGCCGTCATACCGCCCGGGCTTTCTCCATTTCCCCGGCAATCGAAACGGACACCATAGACACCATTGCCCGCCAATCGATCCGCCAGGTACGGATACAGGTTGTTCGGACCCAATTTGCATCCGTGCAGTGAATGCAGAAAAATCACGGCCGTGGTGGATGTGGGGTCTGGAACCGCTGGAATATGAATACACGTTGAGTATGCATTGGGACCATCGTAAATGGTGATATGCTTGCGGTGACTGTCAACACTGATCATGGCTTCGCCCCACTCCGGAAACCTGCGTGCTCCTGTTCGTATTCTTTCGAGCAAGCCCCAGTTCCTCCTGATTCGATGAATGCCTGGAGACACTTGTCCCATTCCTCGTCACATCCCCTCCGCCAGTGAGGATCGCTTTCCGGACGTCTCATCTTGCTGAACTTGTGCAGATAGATCCGAGGATCCGGATTCGTCGGGACGGGAATTCTGCATCCATTGGCCAAAACTGTAAAATCCTTGCCGCCGCGAATCAACGCAAGGTCGTCGGCCAATTCGCCATAGCCATCCATACCCACATTGGCGCTGCTGATCACAAAGAGCATGAGTTCCCGAGTCCTGACCTCATGGAAAAACCGCTCGATGCGACGATCAATTTTCGCTTTGAACTCGTCAAACGATGTATCAAGTGTCTCGCGGGCAGGAAAATCATGATATGAATCGACGTTGTATTTCAGATCCCGGACAATCAGGTTTTCCTCCTGATAGGTGCCGATTACCTGCAGGTTTTCCCTGACCATGAAGTGGCGGAATCCACTCCGAAGGAGACAACGTAGACTCTCAAACGGCGTGATGAACCAGTCCAGGGGACCAGCGGACTGCCTTAAGCCCAGTCGACGGAGTTGCCAAGCCGTTTGACAGGTCGTGCCAAGACTCACCACACTATCATGTGCAAGCAACATCATGCTCCCTTTCTTTTCCACATGTCTATGGGCTCCGAACCACCATCTCTGCGCGTCTTTCCCGTTGCCGTCTTCTCAAGCACGTCAACAACGTACAACTTCCTGGGCCACTTGTATGGAGCAAGCTTCCCCTTGAGCAGGCCGTGCACTTTCTCCAGGGTCACTTGTGCGCCAGGCGTGACAACGACCTTCACCGCGGGGACTTCACCCAAAAGAGGATCGGCCTCTCCGTAAACGACCGCGTCCTCGATTCCTTCATGATGCCGTATGACCTCTTCAATTTCCTCCGGATATACATTGATCCCGCCAGTGATAACCACATTCTTTTTTCGTCCAACAAGGTAAATGCAGCCGTCTTCATCTCGCCGGGCGAGATCTCCCGTGTACAGCCATCCGTTTCGCAAGATCCTTCCGCTCTCCTCTGCGTTTCTGTAATAACCCTGACAGATGTTCTCGCCTCTCACTCTGATTTCGCCGATCGCTCCCACGGCAACGACGGTATCGTCCTCATCAACGATTTCCACCTGGACGTTGGGAATCGCTGTCCCCACCGACCCGATTTTCGTCAAGCTGTCTTCTGGAAGCAGCGCCGTCACCCGCGGCGAGCACTCCGTCTGCCCGTACGTGTGAACAAAGCCGGTATGAGGCAATTTTGCCATCAGTTCCCTTAACATCCCGCTGCTCGACGGACCGCCTCCGAAACACATATATCGGAGTGTCCGCAGATCATAATTGTCGAGGTAGGAACACGAGTTGATCATACCCAGCATCGTGGGCACAGCGGTGGTGCACGTCACTCGATGCCGCTGAACCAGGGCGAGGAAATCCTTCGCGGTAAACAGAGGACGATCATAGAGGACAATCGTTCCTCCCAATCGCGTATGCGTCAGGAATTGAGCGGTATGACAATATCCGAAGAAGAGTGGGAGGACGATCAATACTCTGTCATCATCTGTCAACCTCAGGGACTTAATGTTGGACTCCGTGTTGGCCCGGAGGTTCTGATGGCTCAGCATCACCTTTTTAGGTCTTCCCGTGGTTCCCGAAGTATGCAGCATGACCGCAATATCCGACGAATTCGCTCGCCGCGCCGACCGGTCCGCCCCACGCACGAGCCGGCAGTGCTGGTCTTCACCAATCGCGACGACCCCAATCTCCAGAACGTCCGCGATGGCCAGCATCCGCTCCACATATCTCGTCTGGGTGATCACCCAGTTGCAGTCGCAGTACTCCAGTTCCGATATGACCTCATGATCGGTCAGTTTGACATTGATAGGGATATTCGTGTTCCCCGCCAGGACATTGGCGAAATAGGCCGTGATGTACTCCGGTGAGTTTCCGGCGAATACCGCCACATTCTGCCCGTCTGCATGTTGTCTGGAGAGAAGGTGGCTGCAGCCCTCGGCGAGGGTGTTGATTTCGTGATACGTCAACACGTTCTCCCCGCAGATGATGTACGGGGCCGCCGATGAACGCCACAAGGTCAGAAAATCTTTAATTGGCTGCACGGCACGTTTCCAGGGTGGTCAAAATAACATTGATGTTCTTAAAGTTGTCCAGATCCACCACGTCGTCGTCGAAGGTGACCCCAAATGCGTCCTCGATTCCCGTGATCAGTTCGAGCATGGCAATGGAGTCAAACCCAAGCCCGTCAATCAAATCCACCTCATCCGTCAACGGTCGGCTCTTATCGGGCATGACCGATCGGACAACTTCCCTGATCATGTCTTTCATCAATTGAGTCTCCATCAAAAAAAGGGAAATCACTGCGTCCGGCTGTCGATGCAGAACACCTGCCCTGTCACACTTCTGATCTCATCCGAGCAGGCAAACGCGACAAAGTTCACCAGATCGTTCATATTCTCACGAATTCCCATCAACGACTGCGCCTTGGCAGCGGTTATCTTCTCCTCAACGGCCGAGTTCAGTTTGGAGGGAATAAAACCTGGGCATACCGCGTTCACCGTAATGTTGAATGCAGCCAGTTCCCGAGCCAGACTCTTTGTCAGGGCAATGACTCCGGCCTTGGCGGCACTATAATTGACTTGTCGGCGACAACCAACCAGTCCCTTGTACGAGGCGATATTGATGATTTTTCCCCGCTGGCGAGGGATCATCTTCCGCGAGACATATTTACAGGTGTTGAACACCCCGGTCAGATTCACATCAATGACCTTCTGCCAATCCGCGGCATGCATGAGCGAACAGTATTCGTCCGACAGAACACCGGCGTTGTTGATCAACACGTCCACGGGTCCATGTCTTCTGACGATACGATTAACCAACTCCTTCACGTCACCGGAATCGGTAACGTCCACCCGGTAAATATCCGTTTTCCGAAGCCAGTCCTCATCATACTCGGTTGTCGTATGCACCGTCGAAATAATCCGGGTATCTTCCCGCAGCAGCCGGTTTACCAGCGCTCGGCCGATCTGGCTGCCAATTCCACCTACAATGAAAATATTCCTCATAGAACCGGTCCAATCAGCCTTCACGGAACAGGCGACAGGTATCCGACATTAAGACCGTGATACCACGTTAGCTTATACGTTCCCCACCGGAGTCTTCCACAGGCCTCGTCATGATTCAAATACCCCTGGTAAGCGCCAGGACGGAAGATCAAATGGCTGCGATCCATCCGATAGCCTCTGCAGTCTGTTACAAGGCGAGCGGAGCTTATTCCCTTCGGCCCGCCGTACCGGAAGTCCTCAATCGTTCCCGACAAAATGGTATAGTTGTAGTGGGGCAACAGCCATGTGGAGGTAATGGTCCAGTGGGCGTCCGTTCGCACTGGGACACTGTGGATGAAGACGTTCAGCCCCCCTTTCGCCTTCATGTCGAACCGGTAACGATCCTCATCCGCAAAATCATTGCTGACATAGTCGCCCTTGCCGTCAGGCTGTTCAAGAATTGTGAAATGTTGAATGATTCGTACATCACTCATGGCGCCGTTGGCATCAGGACCGCTCCCGGCTAGATATAACGTTGTCGGATAGTTCGAGGGCGGTATCTTCTCACCCAACAACTCCGAGCCATGCGCGAAGAAGAAGACTCCCACAACACCCAGAATCACATATGGTCTCATCAGCATCTCCTTGCTCCACGAATCGTCCTACTGCCCCTGTTTTCCAGAAGAAACGGGCACCAGAAGACCGGCATTCAGGCGATGATACCAGACAAGTTGGTATGCCCCCGAAAGTAGCCGCCCGTTTGGCTCCCGTTTGCTGGCGAACCCCTGATATACCCCGGGATTCCACGTGTCGTACGCGCCATCCGTATTGTACACACGGCACTCCGTCTGGAGTCGAGCCGTGCTGACTCCCGCGGGTCCGCCGTAGACAAATCCCGAAACCATGCCGGACAGAATTGACGTATCGAACGCTCCGAAGCGAGATCCAAGCCTCCATTGTGCGTCCGCCCTGACAGGCTTGCCAAAGACAATCACCTCCAGCCCGCCTTTTGCCTTCATATCCAGCTTGTAACAGTCCTCGTCCTTAAAGTCGTTGCCGACATAGTCGCCCTTGCCGTCCGGCTGCGCGATGATCGTGAAGTGCTGAAGAATCCGGATATCGCTCATGGTACCTTCTGCGTCCGGACCGCTGCCTGCCAAGTAGAGAATCGTCGAGTAATTCGGGGACGGGATCTTTTCGCCCGGCGCCGTGGGAACACAAGCAATAAGGAACACCAAGACCGTACCCATCCATATCCTGTTTCGCATTATAGTCATTTCCTTCCGGCGGTTAGCCATACATAGCATTATGTTTACTTACTCCGTCATGCGTTGAATGCGGTCCAAGAACTCCTTGGCTTTCCCGACGTATCCACAGTTCGGGTATTCCTTCAGCACAACGTTGAATCCATCCTTTGCCTCGGTGAATTTCCCCTGGAGCATTTTGCAGTACCCGACGAAAAACGCCGCATCCGGCGCCTGCAAGGCCTCGGGATATTCGGTGATCAGAGAAAGAAACAGGTCCGATGCCGCCTCAATCTCTCCCAGTTGAATCAGGCCGTGCCCCTTCATCAATATCATCTGGGGTACCAGGGTCCGGCGCAGGGAATTTCCGGCCGTTCGGGCCTTTCTGACGAATCCATCAATCTCGGCGATTGCTCCTTCATAATCCTCGCCGTCTTTCAAGCATTGACAGATGCGTACCTCCAGTGGAACGCGGTCCTGATCCTTCGTATGCCTGGCCACCCAACGCCGATATATCGCCACCGCACCTCGGTAATCCTTCTTCTCCATAAGCTTTTCTGCCACCGCCACATCCTTTGCCTGGGCATAGGCCGTCAACAGTGGCTGGGTTCGGGAATACGCAAGCAGACCATCGGCGAGCTGTTTCTTCTCGTTCGACCCATCGGCCATATTGATGCCCAGATAGGCTTCCATGGTCTGAAAAACCGATACCGGATCGTCCACTCCTTCCATCACTCCATCAAAATAGCGTTTATACACGCTCACGTCTCCTCGCGCCCGGCCAGCCGCAACCACATCCAACACCTTCAAGAGTGTCTGCAGGTCACGTGATTGGCTTCGCGCGAGGATGGTACGAATGATCCTGCCATACTCCTTGGCTGGTATCTTGTCCGCAAGCCACGCCAGGGATGCGATTTGCTCAAAAGGCGCCAGAGCCAATGGGCTATCCAAAACCTGCTTGTAGGCGGTCACTAACTCCTCCACTGGACGTCCGCATATGCTCTTGGCATAGGCTTTCTGAAAATAGAGCCGCGGCAACAGTCCCTCAGTGATGACGGATTCTGCCATGTGCCCCTTCTTCCATACCTGATATTTCGCCGTCTTCTCCTCCAGATAGTTCACCGCCTGTGCCGCTTCATTTCGGTTGATCATCTCCTCGGCCTTATCCGATATCGCCAGCACGTACTGGGCGTCCCCAAATCGCTCTTGAACGTCATCCGCAATCACGTCTGCACAAAAGGCCGCATAAGCCATGAACACGAATACGGGCATTAGTCGTATCGACATACGGAATCGTCTGGTACACGCATGATCTATCATCTTTGGTATCCCTGAATATGCGGACTTACTTCTTTTCGACTCGCGTAAGGGCTTCCAGGTACAACTTCGCCTGGTAGCAACTGCTCGTGTCCGGACATTCTTTCACGAGTAACGTCAGTGCGTTCTTCGCTTCGTCGATGTTCCCTGTCTTGATCTTGCTGTAACCGATCAAAAGTCTGGCCACGGGAACCCTCGCCGACTTCGGATAATCTTTTAGAAGACTGTCGCAACTACTCTTCATCTTCGCCATATCACCCATCCGAAAGAAGCATTGCCCCTTCAGCAGAAGGGCTTCCGGAACAGCTTGATCAGAAAGTCCTTTGACCTCACGCACTTTCCCCATCATGTTATCGAGTTCCGAAATGGCCTTCTCATACTCCCCTGTTCCCAGTAGACACTGACACAGCTTCAGTTGATACTTGGCATAGTCCTCCACTCGCGTTGTTCGCTTGAGAATGCTCCGGTATACGTCCAGCGCCTTGTCATAGATCCCCAACCCGAAAAGTTTGTCCGCGTTTTCGATATCCCGTTCCAGGACAAACGGCACCAGATTTTTCTTACGGCGACACCATTCGAGAAATTCGGTTTTCACCGTTTCGTTTTCGCCAAGGGCGCCCTGCATTGCCTTCGCAAAGGCGACGGGATCCTCCGCGTCCTCATGTGCCGGGTTGATGTAATCGAACGTAAATGCTCGCGGGATCGCATCCGGACGTTCCGTCACTATGTTCTTGACCGTATTGACCAATAGAGTGCGAAAATCCTGCTTGCTCAGCTGCTGCCTGAACCTGGCTAACGTGGCAAGGTATTGAGTATATATTATCTTGTCACATATCCATCCCAGCACCCAGGCTTGTTCGGCCAGGTACAGAGTAGACGGCGTCTTGATCGCTTCCGTATACGCGGGCAATACCTTCTCGACCGGGTCTCCGGCCGCAGTCCTTGCTCTCCCCAACTCATAGTAGAGGCCGGACATCAACATTTGGCCCTGCTTTATCTGATTGGGATCAGCACCTTTCCACTCCCCACATGCCTGAATCTTCCTTTCCACATACCTCTCAGCTTCCCGGGGTTTCTGCGGGACGAGTTGCTCCGCTTCCTTAATCCATTGGTCGATCTGGCTCTTGTCCGCTATCTTCGCTGTCGGCGCCCCCGTGGAGTTGGCCGGTGGCGAGGCCAACACAGCCGATACCGTAATAAGCACGCCAATGATATATCCCGCCCTTTCGAGTACTTTGATTAGTGTCTCCATGCGTTTTCTCCGAGTGCGCAGCATCAATAGATCTTGTTCTGCATCGCGTCAAGTTCCTTGTCCAAGTCTCTCGGTGCGTTCCGCAAGAGATTCCGCTTCAGCATCGGAACCAGTCTGCCTTCTCCCACAACATCATAGTTGGAGAATCTCAGCCCCAGCCTAGCCATGCTGACGAAATTGTGCGGCATGGCCACCGTATACAACCGGTCGTTTCTAACCGCCTGAATGTTGATGCCCGCAGGCTGACTGGTCGGCGCCGCCGAATAGCTCACACCCGCCAGCACCAGCGGCGAACCGACTGTGCGACGGGCAATGTCCGTAAAAGGCGTCATTAGCATCTGCTTGAAGGTTTGTCCGTCGACCTGAATCTTCACAATCCACCGATTCTGAAAGGTATTGAAGACATCCCGCAGCGTGAGAGGACCCTCTTGTGGGACCTGGGGACTGCGAATATGGTCTTCACACACCACGGCATCTACGCCCAGTTCCGTCCGAATACTGTCCGCTGCCCATTGACGCCACTGCCACCGCGAATGCTTGCTTGTGGTATGTGCCAACACAGTATCCCAGTCACTATGCCACCGCCATGTGGTGTCAAAGCACTCCGCTACAAACCATCTTATTTCATTGGCGGGTGTCACCTCGAAGATCCCAACGTCCGCGGGAGGCATGGATCGCAGTTGATTGAACGCCGTTGCCAACTGACCCACCGCCTTCGCCGTCGTACCGGAAAACACAGCCACATATGTGCCACCCGCATGAAGCGGGCTGGGATAGATAAGGCAGTATCCGACGTCGCCGGAGTAAGTCTTACCGTTCGCCGTCACTTTCCCACCCTCGATCCTGACGGGCAGGTCCTTATCCACCGCCGCCAGCCATCGATTACTCTGCGACGTTCCGACCAGCACCAGATTCTGACCCGACATCGTATCGCGTGGAAACGTGACATCATCAAAGCAAGGCGCCCCGTTCGCCAAAGCCTGGGCGACGCTCTGCCCACCCTTGACAATATCCGCGTTGCTCCCGCCCGACCCATAGACCACCACATACGGATCCGTAAACACATCCCACACCGGTCCGCTGAGCTGCGTACTCTTGATTTGCTTCGCGTCCTTGAACCGGTCCGGCTTACGCGAATAGGCCTGGGCCTGTGTGTGGGCAATCAGTCGCCCATTCTCGACAATCCTCACTGGCCGGCTCAGGTCAACCGGCGCCGTAGAGAGGTCCAGCGTATACGCATTCACATTCTCCGTCTTCACAATGACCCATGGTCCCCGAACTGAGGCGTCGATCGTCCCCTGGAAATTCTCATCCACTCGTCCGTCGATCCTCACCCAATAGGCCTTTGCCGATCTGAAGGAATCGCTCGTAAAGAACACCCTCGCAGGTCGAAGGTCGCGCACCGGACCCGCCGGCTTCGGCCTGTCACCCATACTCTCCAGCCACGTCGCAGTGTCCTCGCAATACCCAGCGAACGGTCCGAGTAGTCCACTGGCGGCATGCAGCTTGTCCGCCAGCAAACAGGACAGATCCGGTGATTCCCTCGGTCCACTGTCATTGTTGATATACATGCACTTGTGGTAGGCAAGACACTTATGGGCAAACCCGTACCAGGCTGCCGCTTCCTGCTCCCCGTGGTGAGAGTTCTGCCAATAGCTCATCTTAAGGTTCAACGCATTTCCCGCCAGGTAGATGTGACTGTTCCCGAGATCCAGGTTCGCTCGCATCCACTCATCCGGATAGTGAAGGGCCAGACTCATGGCGGCGGCGGAATTCCCGCAAAACCCCCAGATCTGGAACTGATCATAATCCACATTCAACTTCTGCTGCAGAATTGACCAGAACGCCTTGTACTCTTTCCATTGCAGATTGTCGTTGGATAGCGTATGCCACCACACATCAATCATCCCGGGATGCGCACCGTTCCCCCACCAGTCATTACTCACACCGTAGTTGCTTGCCCCTACACGCGCAGGGTCGATATGTATGTACACAGGCCACTTCCGCGAAGGATCATAGTCCGCAGGCACCCGAACGACAAATTCCGATATTGGACCGCCCGCAAAACGCCGCAGCACACACTTGTTCAATCCGCCCACAACCAGATCAGGACACTTCTTCTCATACTCCCGTCTGGCCACTACCGCATTCCCCAGACCTTTCAGGATTCTCCCCGACGCGAACGGCGTCTTCTCGATCAACCCCAGGACATGATCGACATGCGAAACCGCCACCGATGCAAAAATCCACTGCTCATCCTTCTTCTGCTCAATCGCGTTCTTCAGTTCCTGGCAATACCCCACCAGGTCCTTTTTCCAGCCGCGGCACACAATCACATAGACGGCATACGACTCCACGTCCTTCTCATTGGCTGGGACCGGAGTCAATACCAGGCGAAATAATCCCTCGGAAGGCAGACCCGACTGGAGGGTGAGTCCCTGGGGCCTCTGAACAAGTGTCTCCTTTCCCGCATCCTGCCATTTGCCGGCCACCCGCTGAGACATCACGCATGCCACCTGCTCCTGGTCGCTGCTCGGATGATCCTCCGGCAGACGAACGAGGACTGGCTCCTTGGGTTCAAGAATATAGGCAACATCATGGATATACTGGTCTTCAATAGGATTGTCTTTGGACAGCTTTCGTTCCGGATCCACGACCAGCTTGAAGCCAAACAGCCGCTTCTCAACCGCCTTTTCTCCGATAATCTCCCAAGGCAGACTGTAGGCCATGGCAGCTGTGTTCGCCAGACCGCTCGTTACGGCAAGGAAAAGACAAATCACTATGCAGACCGCCAGTGTTCGCCACATCTTATCTGACATTATCCTCCTGCACCGTTGTCATCGTTTCCTATGGTTTGGCGTTATTGACCACCCCATCGTTAAACGACATCTTATCGGGATGCTTCGCTTGTCCTGGATTGGCCGGAGCCAGCCATTCCCAATGACTCCCAAAGAGCGCTTTCATCCGCCATGTGATCTGACCTGTCGGCGCATCAAGATCGAAAATACCCGCATCCATTTTCCTTGGACAGGCGTCGAACGCCGGCCAGATCTGACCGAACGAGTTTACGCTCTCCGGCGAATTCCCGCTGATCACCATAACATATCGGTCCGGATTCTTCGGGTTCGGGTAGATCAGAACAAACCCCAGTTTCACCCCCCCATACTCTCGCCCATTCGCAACGAGCCTTCCATTGACCCACCGGATCGGCAGCTTGCCCGATATTTCCCGCAGCAACGTGTTGCTCTCCGCGTCACCAACCAGGACGATATTGCTCTCCTGAATATCTTTCGCTGTCACTTCCGTGTCCTTCACGATCCTGTACCCCATGGCCGGCATCCACCCCGGCTTCACAAACGATTGAGCGCATTCAAGAGCCGCTTCAATCATTTTCCCGTCTTTCGATACCGCGGGGCGAACCAGAAGGCATGGCTGGCTGTAGATGTCCCATATCGGTCCGCACAGCCCCCGCTTCTTCCGCACCCCGCTGTCCAGCTTTCTCACAAACATCGCTTTTTCGTTAAGCAACCCCCTGTGAATCCTGACCCCGTTTTCGATAATCCCAACATCCTTGGATAGATCGATAAGGTCCCTGTTTAGAACCAGCCGATAATTGGAGACGTTGTTCGTACTAACATAGACGGTCTGCCCATCGATACGAGCATCGATCGTGGCCGGTTGACCATAACGGGCGATTTCTAGAATCCACACCCAGTACGCATGATCGCTGTTCAGGTCACGAGTGGTAAAATGAACCCACTTTGGATTTACCGTTCGTCGTTGTTCCGTCAGCCACGCTTCGACTTTGTCCCACTCAATTCCGAAACTGTGTCCCATATCCGGGTGTTCGGTGTACCGCCAATCGCTGATCCCACATTCGAGAGCCTTTTCATAGATACTCTTCGACAGCTTCGCCGGCAAAATATCGTCCTTCCCTCCCGCGTTAATCCAGAAGGCAATATTCTCCGCGTTCTTGATCAGTGCCTCATCATCCCATTTGCCGCATACGGGAATGCATCCCGCCCATACATCCGGATGCCGGAACGCGAGCTTGAAGGTCCCGCATCCACCCATGGAAAAACCGCACAGAAAAATACGATCTACGTCGACGCTAAACATTCTCTTGGCCAGATCGATACACTCGAAGACATCCTGGGCACCCACACCGTCATACCAAATGGACCCTCTCCCCGATGGCCCGATCTGAATCACACCATCGATGTCCGGGGCCAGGATCGGACCGTCGTTGTATCCGTGGAGCGTCACGAGAAGCGGATATTTCTTGGCTGGATCATATTTCCTGGGCAACCGGATGAGGCAGGGCTGCATCGTTCCGTCAATCTTGCTCTTTACGGACATACCGAAGGTCTTTCCACCGGGAAATCGGACGCCCCTCAATTCATCGGAGGCCTGCATCGCCTGCCCTTCGGCTTCTCCGCCAATCCTTACGCACAGCGGATCGTTTGACAGCAGCACAATCACTGACAATATCACCATTCTCAATCGCATGCTCAGGTTCCCTTCAGTTCATGGAACAGTACCGTTCTCGATTCACCGTTTATCACAAAACTGCTCGATAATCGTGCGATAACCCGCCCGCCCATCCGACGGACCACCCGCCGCTTCACGCCGTCGCATTCCAGCACTGCGCATAGAAGCTTCTTGAAACCTGACCGACTCGCCTGCTCGATATGCTCACTCACCAGCCGGTCCGTATCATCCAGACATTCGTCGCGAACGAAGAAATCCAGCCGTCCGACCTGGGTCTCACCATGCGGATACACCTTTTGCGTCTGAGCGATCCCGACAACAGTTTCCTCCCGATCCGCCAGGACCGACGCGCACCCGCCATCCCTCTCTATCCGGCCCATCATCTCCGGAAATACAGTCAGAAACCGCGTGGGCGGTGCATATCGGCTCGAAACGATCCCGTTGACCAGATCAAACGTGTGCATTGCCGACGGATGAATCGATAGAAGTGATGTCGAAACAAAGTCACCCCAATCCAGCGCTCGAACCTCCGTTCGTCCCGGATTCTCCTCGGAGAACTTACAGATCGCCTCCTCCGGCTCGAGCATCCGTCGCATAACGATCCCCCGGTGTTCATCAAAACCCATTTTCTGATACAAGCCCACGGCCGGGTTCTCTCGATTCACGCCCAGGTAAATTGCACGACAGCCTCGCGCCGTCAGGTATTCGATAGACTCGCGGATCAGCTTCTGCCCGATCCCCTGGTGGCGGTACCGCTCCTCGACCACAATGGGTCCCAGAATCGCGTTCCGCGGAAAGATCCTGTGGTAAAGAACTGCGGCCGCTCCCACAATCCGGTGTCCCGCTTTGGCCAAAATGAACGTCCCGCCAAGCCGAGGAGATAATCTTCCCAACAGCACAGAGCGGAGGCTGTAGTTCGCGTACTCCAGTGTCTTGAGGTATACTCTCTCAATCTCCCACACCATATCGGGACTCACGGGGGCTGATACATTGACAATCTTCATGCTGCCGATATCCATTGCGCCGTCATTGCGTCCACTTGGTCAGAACACCGCTTAATGCCGTCATCTCCCTGGTGAAGTCCTTGGAGTGAATTTCGTACTGCTCGTCCGGGTCTTTCGCCCGATCGAAGATGACCGGTTTACGCCCCTTCTCCTTATAACATGTCAAACGCGTCGTCCTCACGGCCCAACTATCCGCCACGGCCCCGCCGGTATACTCCGTCCATACATACTCATGCACACGATCCGCCTTCCCCTCCATGATCGGCTTCAAGCCCACCCCGGCGCATTGCGCCGGCTTCTTGATGTTCGCATACTCCAGCACCGTGGGCAGAATGTCCACCGTGCTCACCAAAGCGTCACTCTTCTTCGTATAGCCCTTGCGATCCGGCACGCGTATCAACATGGGCACGTGCACCAATTCCTCATGGACCCCGTGATGGCTCGTGTGACCGTGTTCGTAAAACTGCTCCCCATGATCTCCCACGATGATCACGATCGATCGTTCCAGCAGTCCTTCACCTCGTAGGAAACCGAGCAATTCCCCCAGGTCCTTGTCCGTCTGTCGCACTTCGCCATCGTACAAAGCAATCATATGTTCGATGTCCCGCTGCCCCGGTGGATTACTGAACAGCGGTTCACGGGATACACTGACACCGTTCATCTGACCCTTATAGTCCGGATCAAAGAGCCGATCATAGGGCGCAGGCGGCAGGTAGTCCCAGTGACTGTCGTAATAATGAACGAACATGAAAAATGGCGATTTGCGGTTCTTGCTCAGCCACTTCATGGCCGCTTCATTGACCAGGTCGTTCGTCCGATTCTTGTTGATGTCCGCGGAAACGCCCGAAATCGCACTTAGCATGACCTGAACACTGAAATCGTCGTAGAATTCAAATCCTTGATTGAAACCATGGGCACAATCCACCCGGGGACCGCAGCAAAACCCCGCACAACGGAACCCCTTGTCACGAAGGATCTCCGCCAACGTGGTGAAACGCCCATCCAGAGAATGGTCAATGTGCGTCACCTTGTGATCCCTGGGAAACCGGGAGGTAAAGATCGACGCGTGACTCGGCATGGTCCAGCCCGAGGTTGCGTACGCCCGGGTGAATAGCGTGCCTTCCTGTGCAAACTTGTCGAACTCCGGCGTCGTCGCACGCCCATAGCCTAGGCAACTGACATGGTCGGCTCGCAGGCTGCTGATCGTGACCAACACAACGTTCAGCGGAGGCTCACTGCCAACCGATGTCCGCTCCGCCAACGCACACGTGCCTGATAACACAACAGCCGGCCAACACACACAAAATACAGTTGCTTTGATATTCATTGATCATTCCCGCGCAATCGACTTATCCTGCCCGTTTGATACCCGCCAATCGACTCATGATTCTCTTGGCCTGCTCCGCGCTCTTGGTCTGCGGAAATTTCTCCGCAATCGCCGCCAGCAGCTCGTTCGCTTGCTGATAGTCCTGATTGGCCAGACTGTCCATCGCCTGCGAGAACAAAATCGGAGCAACAATCGGGTTATCGCCATACTGACTTACCATCGTCTTCTCCAGAACCGCCAGATTCGCGGGTTTGTCTCTCTTCTTGCGAAGCGCCCACCACTTGACGAAGAGTAACTGCGCCCGGTAGGACTGTGCCGCCTTCTTGCCCAGCGCCGTGTCGATATCGGTCAGAACGGCGTCCGCATTTCCACTATTCGCCAGCGACGTGTAATACGACTGGATCGCCCGTCCCGTCTCCGCATGCGCCGGGAATTCCGTCGCGATCTTCTTCGCTTGCGAGGCAGCAAGAGCGTAGTTCCCCGCATCCCACCATACCTGATATATCCGGAATTGAAGTTTCACTCGATCATCAATCTTATCGGCGGGAACACTCACTAACGCCCTATTCAGGCATTCCACAGCCGTACTGGCCGAACTGCCCGCGCATTTCCCGGCGGCAGTCTCGTAGAACTCCCGTTCACTGAACGGTTTCTTCTGGCTCTCGCAGGCATACCGTGCCACCGCCATCGCCTGGAACGGTAATCCGAAATGCAGCAGACACGAATCGGAAAGACTATTCAGTTCCTCCGCTTGCCTCAACCATTTCGGCAAGATACTCACGTTCACGCCTCGATCGCCCTGGGCATGAAGCAGCGGGAGCACCAGGACATAATCGTGAGTCCCCTTGAACCCCGCATCGGCTACAGCCAACGCCAGACCCGCTTTGCCGATTTTCGTCGTCATGCCCCGCAATTGAAAATCGTAGTACTTCGCCAGAAATTCCCGCTCTTCCACCGGTAGATTCTGTATACGAATCGGAATACCAAACACTTTCACCGCGGTCTCGTAAAACTCCTTGGCCGGCGCAACCATAATGGGCTTGGCCTGCCGTCTCTCCAGAATGTCGCTGCCCGCGTTAACGATCCTCCCTTGCGTGGCCTTCCTCAGTTGCGACACCATCTGGTTCGCCAGAAACTCGGAGGCCAGAAGCTTGGATTTCAGCGTCCGGAAACCTTCCTCGCCCGCGTATTTCCCGCTCAATTCCTCGAACAGACCATCCCCCAGGCGTTGTGCAGTCGGCTCATCCTCGGCAGACAATGCCTTCTGGAACTGCACATACCCATTCTCCGTCCGAACCTCCCTGGTTGTCGGTAGCGGGTCGGCTCCCAACCCAACCGATACCAACGTCAAAACGCACACTAATGCATACCGCGACATCGTTCCCATGAGCTGACTCCTATTTCCTATCCTCTTCTTCGTAACCGCCCTGCTTTTCCAACGTGTCGAGATTCCGTTCCACCGCCTCCGTAATCTTTGCGATATGCGGATTCTGCGGAACAGTGGCCACCTGGCGCACCTGCTGCAAAGCCGAACGATATCTGCCCTGCTCCCCAAGGGTAATCGCGTGCTGAATCCTCGCGTACGCCCCCACATCCATGAAGTCCCCCGCCTTCGCGCCTCCCGACACCTGCACCTGGCTGCTATCACACACGCTGGCCAACACCCGTCGGCTCTCTTCCGCCTTTCCCATCGCGTCAAGCAAAATTGCATATGCGTATCCGATGACCCCCGCGTACCTGCTTCGACAGCCTTCCTCACACAACGCCTTCAGATCACCAGCCAGCTCTGTCGCCAATATCTTCTTTTCCCTCACGTATCCCAGGACCTTCGCCGGTACAATCGAGATGCCCATCGAACAATCCACGGGCAACTGATTCTTCTCCGCAAACGCAACGCACGCCCGCTCCAACTTCACCAAGGGCCATCGTGCATACTCCCGATGATTCCGCAAGATGGCGTCAGTGTGCTCCTGATACCTCTTCCGCTCGCCCCGCGCCCAGTACAATCCGGCTGCCCGATCACGAGCCAATGGAAGATATTCCCTCAACGGCCCGTTTGCCGCATATGTCGACAGAAATGTGATAATGCCCTCATACTCCGTCAACGCGGATTGATCATCCTTACGGGCCTCAAAAGTCTCTGCCCGCGCAAACTTGGCTGAACATTCGACGAACTGCAGGGCCGCCGCATTCTCTCGCGTATTTTCGCGATTCCCTTCGACCGCTCGGATCGCTTCGCTGAATGCGTCAAGGCATCGCTGGCTGTCGCCCATCAGGCGGTAAATCTGACCAGCCATATTCAGTGCAAACACTTTTTCCATGATCGGGCATGCTTCTTTGGAGGCCAGGGTCTTGAATTCCTTCAGCGCCCCCGCAAAGTCGCCGGCCTTAAACTGCAGCACGCCAATACCGTACTGAATTCGATCTGCCTTCACCGGCTCTTTGCATGCTAACGCACGTTTTCGTAGAATGCTGATCTCGCGCTCATGGTCCACCGCGGGCGTCCTCATCTCGCTGCCTGCTGGCCCGTCACACCCTTTGCCGCAACTGTATTCGCCGTAAGCAGCCGCCCCAAGAGCAAGCCAGACCACGAGAATCCTCGCACACCACGCTCCGCTATCGAAGTTTGCGCACTTTGGGATAACCATATCGAATCCTTGTTGAAGAAAATGTCCTGACTCCAAGAGTACTCTCCCATCGATCATCACCCGAAGCGGCCCCGACGGCTCTTCCATCACTCCCCACCCACATCCCCCGGATGGACCCCTGCGTCTCGCTCAAAATGGCCTCCAGCGAGTTCTCCCACGATCCTCCTCGCTTGGGCAGATCAAACTCGAACGCCTCAAATTGCGAAAGATTGTATGGAAACTCCCATTTCCACCCGTTGAAGATCGTCAAGGGCAGACTCGCTTCATATAGAGGCCACACATATTCCGCCAGTATCCGGCCCACGCCGCTTATACATGCTTTTGTCTTCTCATGATTCACGCTCGCCGGGATGAGACATTTGTACTGATTGCCGCAGCGATCCCGACAGGCGCGATTGATGACCGGTCCCACTTTGTCGACGGGCACCCAGACCTGAACCGTTTCTATCTCGATCGGCGCTATCACAAACGTCTCCAGCGCGGGATCCTTGCCCTGCCCCACGTCCCCCGCCAGCGTGATCGAAACCACACCAAGGATCATCACACCCACAATAACGTATTTCATACATGTCCTCCGCTAGTGACTCGACAACGCGCCGTCCCTTTTCGCCTTCTTGATACACACGCGAGTTGTCACGACCATGAGTACAAAAAACACCACCACAAATACGGCTAGCGCACAGATGTTGCCCGACACGTCCCGAATGGGTAGTCCAAGCAGCATACATTTCCTCAAACCCGTCAGTGAATGCGTCAGGGGTAATCCCAGGGAGAGCGTCTGAAGCCACTCGGGAAACACCGTAATGGGGAACATCGCGCCTGCCAGAAGTGTGGAAATGCTCGAAAAGAACCAGTTGATCGGATCCCCCTTCTTCACCAGGATCAACAGGCTGCATGACATGACCCCCACCATCAGAAATACCGACAACGTCAGCAGAAGAATCACGCCCACACCCACCCAATTGGCCCCGCGAACGCTCATCCCGAAGACCGCCATCCCCAGAAACAGATAACACCCCACCCGGATCGTCTCAAACAGAAAGTGCCAGATGGAAGAGTAAAACAGGACTCTCACATACCCGATCGGACTGGCAAATATCGCCTCCAGCGTCCCCTGGACCATCACCTGACGTATCTCCTCGGTCACACTGATTAGTCCGGCTCGACTGTAGCTCGCTATGGCAACGCCCACCAGCGCAAAAGAAAAATAGTCGACCTGGTACCCTTTCATCAGCGTCGGCCTGCCCGAGGCCACAAGCATCTTCCCGATAAAGTAGATCACCGCCGTTCCCACAAATACCTGGCAAAATTGAAACAGGAATTGGAGCCGGTATGTCACGGCGATCCTGCTGTCTCGCCGCACAAACGCCAGCATCTGCTTCCATGGATTGGTCGCATGTTGTTTCACGTCCTGGTGGCTCATGTCTTTCTTCTACACCATACGTTCCTTTTGAGGCACGCATCCCGCAAACGACACCTGCGCATCATACTCGGTCACCGCCATGGTGATGATCCGTCCGAAGATCGTCGGCGTCACATCCTCAAAAACAAACTCATTCACATTGTGCATCCTCAGATGCCGGAAATTCGAAATGGCCGAACATTCACCCGCAAACTCGTCCAGCCGGTCCTCCAGATTGCGAACCTGTAGAAGATACCTGCTTCGAACCGACTTGCCGACGCCTCCCACCGGCTCGAACGACCGGGCCCTCCCCTTTTCTAGAACCAGTACTCGATCACATAGCTCCGCCGTTTCCTCCAATCGATGCGTGCTCCAGAGAACCGCCGCGTTCGGATGTTCAGTCACGTATCTGCGAACAATTTCCTTCGCCTTCTGGCTCGACTCCGGATCCAGACTGTTCGTGATCTCATCAAGCAGGAGCACACGTGGACGGTGCAATAACGCCCGGATCAACCCAAGTTTCTTCCTTGTTCCCGTCGAATAGTCCCTGAAAGGAACTCTCGCCTTGCCTGCAAGTCCCAGTTCATCCACAAGTGGCCGGGCCACCGCGTCTGTATCTCGTCTACTCATCCCATGCAGGCTGGCAAAGAAATACAGGTTCTCCATGCCGCTCAGCCGCCAGAAGAAACTCCGTTCGTCAGTGGGCGCATAACCGATCGTCATCCTTGAAGTCGCTTTCCCGCTCCGATCATATCCGTTGATCCGAATGACCCCCAGGTCCGGCTGGATCAGATCGGCAATGATCCGCATGAGAGTCGACTTGCCCGCCCCGTTCTCTCCGACAACCCCCACGATCTCGCCCGGCGGAACCGAAAAGGACACATCCTCCAGGGCCGTGAATGTCCCTCGGCAACCAAACGGTCTAAGCACAAGATCCCGAAGTGATCGTCGGATTCGAAAATGCTTGGTCACATGTTTTACGTCAAGAACGCAGGATTCTGTCATTCAAAGCAACCTGTCTCTATATATCCCATTTCCATATATGGCGACCCAGGAATCGCGGGGTTATCCTCCTTCTCGTTCATCCCAGCAGCACGTTCAGTTCTTTTACACCCATGATCTCCGTGGAGGCAAACGGCTCCCCATATTGGGTCCCGATACACTGTCCATAGAATCTGCACAGGACAGTTACATAGTCGATGAACTTCGGGGTATGGTCCGGGTTTCTTAAGTACAATTGACTTTGGTACGCGCGTATGGCCTTGATCTTGGTCGCCCATGTCTCGGTAACGTCGATAATGAACGTCGGCTGAACATGGCGTATCTTGTTCGGCGAATAGTAGCAGTACTGACGCGGCACCCAGTGCGGACTTCCCCGCATCTTTGTCTTGTGGAGCTTCGCCTCGAAGCGCGACGCGTCAACCAGACCGTGGGCCGCGGCATGATCCGGATGGTAGTCTCCGTCAATCGGACCAAACAGGACGTTTGGCGCATACTCTCGAATGACTTCCGCCAGCCGTCGCCGCTCTTTCAGATGCGTCGTAAGACGCCGATTCGGCATGTTCAGGCACATACGTTGCCTGAGGCCAAGGACCTCGCTGGCCGCATGCGATTCTTTCTTCCGTATGGCTTTTGATCCGAACGGTGTGGGCTCCCCGTCGGTCAGATCAATCACTACCACGTCCCACTTGCTCGCGATCATCTTCGCGATCGTCCCTCCCATCATAATCTCCGCATCGTCCGGATGAGTAGCGATTATCATTGCTCTTGGCACAGTGTCCCTTTCCATAACCGTTTTCCTCTGTTGCGACCCGATCGAGTATTGCTCTCGGAAACAGGCCGAAGAAATACTCCCGACACATATGAACCACCTGCGATTTCCTCGCCCCCTCCAGTCGACGAATATCCGCCTTCATCGCGTCGTATTTCTCCCGCACCGCTTCAAAAAGCGCCCGGTTCCTCGCCTTCAGCAGATTCCACGCGTCCCTCCGTTCCTGCCTGCTTATCCCACGGTCGGACGCAACGGTCGTCAACCGCCGCTTCTCCCCTATCATTGACCGGTACGGCTCCATTCCTCGCCACGCCAAGTCCATATACTTCTCCGGGCTGTGCGGAATGTTGTGAATCCGGTACTTCGCATCCGCAATCGAACCCTCGCACAAGTGCGCGTCCGAAAATGGCAGACGGATGGTCGATGTCGCCACGCCAAAATCTGTGGATGCGACACGATAATACTCACTCAGCAAAGAGTCCGTTATCCTCTCATACACCGCTCCTCCAACCCCGTGAATGAACCAGTCTGCCAGGTACAGCCGTGCAAAAAGTGTCAGAGTCACCGCCTTCGGACGCAAACACACCCTCGCCTCGGCGAGAATGGCACGCAACTGCTCAACTCGTGCCCCCTCGCTGCCTGCGTCGATTGCACCAATCGGCCTGCCTTCCGCAAAAATGTCCGCCCTCGTCTCGCCGCTGCGTCGGACAAACACATTCTCCCGCCCTTGCTCAGCCATGCCGGCCCAGAATGGGATTTCAATGTGGTCACCCTTCCGATCCAGAGGACGGACGACAATCGCTTCAGATCTCGGGTCCGCGCACAAACATTCGCGTACCCCCCTGTTATACGAATCGTAGAACCGTTCGGCATCGGACATGATCGCAAGGACAAATCGTAGAAAAGCATTTGTCGCGGAGAGATGTGAAACGGGCAGGTACAACATATCGAGCCCAAGCGCTCGGTTCAACCAGGCCTGGATGCCTGCGATCAATTCGGCAACGTTACGATAACCGTCCGCCCCCATCGACCATCGCTCGGTACACTCCTCCCAAATGCTCATTGGAAGATGACCGCGGATCGCTTCAAACACCTGCTCGCGAAACGCCTCCATGCGATGTTTCCGCGGCACAACCCGTAGCTCAAGTGGACGTGGGTCCGGCACATCCTCCAAACGGGCTGTTTCAAATTCCCAGCAGCCATCCGGATTCCGCCGAGGCAGAAGCATGGACGTGTCCTTGACGTCATGGTCCAGCACCAGGTGAATCACCTGCCCATTGACCTTGTCCGCCAGCTTCCGCGCCACAACATTTTTGACCCAGACACCGCAATGGTGCCAAATTGCCTGGTGTCCCGTCACAACGATGTTGTCCGGCGGCTCGTCGAAGCCGACCCTCTCCACTGTCTTTGAAAATGCAGCCGCCGTCCGCCACAGTTCCCTCCGGGCTTCCCGGCGATCCGGCAGACCGTCCAATCTCACCCGATTCTCCGCCAGCAACCCCGGCCATCGGGTGAAATCCGGATATACGT
Organism: uncultured Phycisphaerae bacterium; assembly: GCA_964563935.1. Taxonomy (GTDB): domain Bacteria; phylum Planctomycetota; class Phycisphaerae; order JAAYCJ01; family JAAYCJ01; genus JBAZZQ01. The sequence goes on from CAZLZE010000002.1 coordinate 57,469, forward strand.
GAATTACGTCCCGCTCCTCAGGAACGCACAAATGTGACATCGTCTTGATCTGCATGGACGCTCAGTTCTCTCCGAAGAATGGTCAGATAGTACTTCCACCGCTCCGTCGCGTCCTCCAATACACCCTTGAAGTTCCTCCCGGGATCATGGTATATCAAAGGAACGGCAATTTCCCGTATCCGAAGACCCGCCAGGCTCGCCTTCACCCAGAACTGCAAGGGAAAACCATACCCTTCTTCCGTAAGCTCCAGCGAAACGACACTCCGCGTCCGATAGGCCTTGAAACCGCAAAAACTGTCCGTCAACTGAAGTCTCAGCCATTTGTTCACCAACTCCGTCATCTGGCGGTTGATCTCGCGACGTTCACGGGGGGGCGGAAGCCCAGCCTGACTGCTCCCCGACAAATATCGCGAGCCACTGATGATGTCGGCATCATCCCGCTCGATTTCCATACTGAACCTGCTGAGGAAGGATGGCTCGTGCTGGTGATCGCAATCCATGGTGATCACCCAGTCATAACCATTCGTATCGGCATAAGCAAACCCATCGATCAGCGCCCGGCCGTAACCCAGGTTGCGGTCGTGGGACAACACACGAATACCATCCTCCCGCTTTAGTACATCCGCAGTACCGTCCACGCTCCCGTCATCCACAACGAGAATGTCCTGTGACGACTTGCGAACCTCTCGCAGGACATCCCGGACATATGGCCGTTCATTGTAGACCGGTATTACGATCAACACTCGATGATTCGCCTTGATCATGGCTTCTCCTGAATATGTGGTTCACTGCACCGCATGTGGACCCGCCAATCCCGTCGTCGCCCCACCCTCCCGGGATCGACCAGGTGAGATGACCATCCTGTACTTGCCGCTTTTCTCCGGAATAATCTCCGCCACTGACTGAAATGAAATCCTCACTCGGTTTCCCAGCCGCGATCCCAACCTCGTCGCTATCACCGTCTCAATCGCATCAACCGCGCAGTCCGGCTCACGAACATATCGGACAACCAGACTCAAATCGGGCTCTTGAACGATCTGAAACTGCCGGACACCCGGGTGATAGACCAGGCTCTTAAGTTCATGCCATGGCACATCCGAACCGTCCGACATGCGAATATCCTCACCCGTTCGCCCGACGATTTCCGCTATCAGTGGAAGCTTGCACCCACACCCGCACTCCCCCTTCCTGACCCTCGCCAGATCTCCGTTCTTGTACCGGATGATCGGCATGGCAAACCGGTTCAGATTCGTTATCACCACTTCACCGATCTGTCCGTCAGGAACCGGCTGACCGTCACGAACGATCTCCACGATAACGTTGTCCGCGTTGACGTGATAGCCCTCGCCCCGCAAACATTGCCAGGCAATATCGCCGCCCTCATTGCATCCGTAAATGTCCGCAACCCGCGTCCCCAGGGCCTGCTCGATTCGCTGCCTTTCCTCCACCTGCAGCGTGGCCCCGGTGGTCATTGCCAGAAACGGTCGGAATGAAGACACCACACCATCCCTGACCAAACACGCCAGCTTGGCGACGGCCGGCGCTATTCCAATGAGTACCGCTCCATTCAATGCGCCCAGAACCTTCGACATGTAAGTGAGATTCTCAGAAGACATGTTGTATGGATTGACGTAGTACGTCTTATGTATCCCCTGCGCAAACGTCCAATGAGGCACTCTGTTCCATTCGTCACTCGGGGTCTTTAGCGGCGTAACGATAGGCCTGCCCCAAAAGCCGATTCCCAGGGCATGACGGTACCGAATCACCGCCGCCGAGTTCTGGACCCGTGATCGCATGTCCGACAGTACGCACACCGGAACCCCGGTACTCCCCGACGTCCGCGTCACCCGGCAAGCCGGTATCGTCGGCCCCAACAATTCCCAAAAACGTGTCCGGATATCGTCTTTCGTCAGAAATGGAAGCTTCGCCAGATCCTCCAACCGCCGGATGTGATCCGGCATCACACCACTGCTGTCGAACCTCTCCCGATAGTACTTGCAGTGGCTGTAGACGTAACCGACAAGACGCCTCAAACGTCGCAACTGCGTCCTCGCCAACAGATCCGCATCACACTGCCTTCTAATGGCCTGCCCCGCGCTCCACATAACGCGGACCGGAAAGACAAGCTTCGTCAGAAATTCCTCATATTCCATACACATACGGCTCCGCTCCTCGCCCTCACTCCCACTCGTCTCCGACTGCCAACCTTCGCCGCAGCTTCGCCAACCCGCGGGCCAGACGATCTCGCATGGCATAATACGAACATCCCGCAATCCGAGCGGCCTGAGTCGCCGGAATCCCCTCAATCAGTATGATCTCCACCGATTGACGTTCGTCCCTTGGCAGCCGGTCCAGCGTACCATTGACCAATTCCCTCAGTTCCCGACGATACGATTCCTCCGACGGACAGGATGAGAAGTCCACATCGCCTGCACGAATCCGATCCACGACAGGTACCTGCGCAAAAACCTCTCGCTTCCTCTGATGCCTGCGATCTTCAGGCAGCACATTCGCCGCTTCCTCAAAAACCATAACATCACAAATCGCTTGCGTCTTGACGTGTTCCATCTGCAGAGCCTAACCTCTATCCAGGGACTCCTTCCAACTCTGGGCCTTTGTTGCGCGCCCAACAGAAAGCTGGCTTGTATAAAAGCGTAGCACCCCGACCTTTCATTAACCCCAACCCAAACTTTGCCTCATCTGGCTGAGCCCTCGACATAACTTGCACCCGGCACATATCCCCCGGCTAACATCCGTCTCCCGCCAAACGCCTCTATATTGCGACCGATCCCAGCGGTCTGCGAATTCGGTCGCACCATGGAAAGAATACAAATGGCGGACAAACCAGGAATTCTCTTCGTCAACCTCGAAGGCAGGATCGCCGGCGCGGAAAGAAGTCTCTTACTTCTCTTGTCGCGACTGCGCACACACTATACCCTCTTCCTTGCCTGCCCGAATACCGGTCCCCTCGCCAAAGAAACACGTGGTCTCGGCATCCGCTGTTGGTCGCTGCCGCACACGCCTGTACGCCGATACCGATCGCTCTTCGGATTCCTCTACATGTGCCTGGCTGGCGTCCGCCTGCTCCGCATTCTCATTCAAACCCGGCCCAGCATCGTACATGCAAACAACATCCATGCCATGCTCGCCTGCATCGTTCCCGCACTGCTTACCCGCAGGCGAATCGTCTGGCATGTTCGAGACTTTTCCAGAAGTCCCTACCTGACCAGGCTCTGCGGACGCACGGCTGACCAAATCATCGCCGTAAGCTATGCCATCAGACACGATCTGCTCGAACATGGCGTCGACCCCCGCAAAATTGACGTGGTCCATAATGGCATCGAAGAACTCCGAACCCGCGGAATGCGAAACAACGCGACTCTCCCCCCTGCCCCTCCCGAACGGCGATTCGTATTCGCAAACGTTGGCCAATTTGTCCCCTGGAAAAATCAGTCCCTCTTCCTGCAGGCGGCAGCCAGAACATCCGCCTTGATACCTCATGCCCAGTTCATGCTCGTGGGAGACGACCTTTTCGAACGAAACCCCGATTATAAGGCGTGGGTACTCCAGTCAATCGACCGTCTGAGGCTCCGACAAAGAACCACTCTCTACGGGTGGCAGCCCGATATGTCGCAAGTGTGGCCGCGAATCCACTGCCTCGTGCATACCGCCCGTAAAGAACCCTTCGGACGTGTACTCATCGAAGCCATGGATGCCGGAGTCCCCGTCATCGCTGTCCATGGTGGCGGCTCCTCCGAAATCATCCGCAATGAACACACCGGACTCCTCGTCCCTCCGGATAGCCCCGATGAGCTGGCACGAGCGATGATCCGCCTCTACTACCACCGACGCGCCCGAAGAACCATGATCAGGCACGCCCGGCGAGACACGCTGGCTCGTTTCACCGCGTCCGCAACCGCGGATCAGATTCGAGCCATATACCAACGGAGGCCAAACCATTGACAGGCAAACTGCGCATCGGCATCAACTTCCACTCGAAAACCCCCTTCCTGTCGGGCGTGCAATACTACGCGATGGGCATAATCAAGGCCCTGCTCACCATTGACCCCGTCAATTCCTACATCGTGTTCACGAACCATCCGAATCTCGTACGGCAGTATGTCGGACCAGCCCCAAACCTGACCATCCGCGCCACGTCCATCAAGACACGCATCCATCGCATCATCTGGGAACATTTCCGCCTGCCCCAGCTGACCGTCCGCGAGAGTATCGATATCCTGCACTGCCCGTGCTACATCTGTCCCCTCTTCGACGGCGGAACGCCCTACGTCGTAACCATACATGACACAATCGCGCTCGACCACCCGGAATGGTGTACCTCATCCAATACCCTCTATTACCGGGCATTTCTCAAGGCATCCGCGAGAAAAGCCGCCGCCATCATCGCCGTTTCTCAAAGAACCAGAGATGATATCGCACGCCACTTTCCTGATTACGCCCACAAAATCCGAGTCGTCTATCCCGGCATTGATCCCGCCTTCCTCACCGATCACGTTCCCGATCGCATCCCATCCGTAAGGGCACGCTACCGGTTGCCGGACCGATATATCCTCTACGTGGGCAATCTGGAACCTCGAAAAAACCTCCGCGCCCTGCTCGATGCGTTCCGAAAGTTGCGAAAGGTCGGATTCCCCCAGAAACTCGTCATCGTGGGAAAAGCCACGTGGGGGGCCTCGGACTTCTTCAATGCCGTTGCGCCCGATATGCATGACGGAAACGTCGTCCTCACCGGATATGTCGAACGGCAAGACCTTCCCACCATCTACCGACTCGCGGAAGTCTTCGTCTTCATCTCACTTCACGAGGGATTTGGGTTCCCGCCCCTCGAAGCCATGGTTTCAGGCACACCCGTTGTCTCCTCGTCCGAAGGGGCTCTTAACGAAACCCTTGAGCATGCCCGGTTCGTCACCGATCCGGGAAATCCCGATGAAATCGCCGACGCTGTCGCCAACACACTCGCCAATCCGCATTCCGACCCGCAAAAACAACGCATCAGGCAGGCAACAGCCGCCAAATTCGACCCCAACGCATCGGCCCAGGCAATCTTCGCCATCTACCTTCAGGTGCTGAACGATCGCGCCGCCCGAATGGGGGGACCTTGATCCGCCGGAGAAACCTACGATGAAAATCGCTTATGTGTTGACCACATTTCCATCGCATACGGAAACCTTCGCCGCAAGGGAGATCGACTGCCTGACGCGGATGGGGCACACCATCACCATCCTGGCCGCCAATCGTGACACGACCGCTTCCACGCAACCTCATAGCCACCCCGTCTTCTATCGACCCGCCGTCTGCTCTCCCACAACCGCAGCCTCCATCCTCTTCCTGCTCCGGCACTATCCCCTGGGGATCATCAGGTATTTCGGCTTGATCCTCCATCTCCTGTTCGTCTCTCCATACGAAGCCAAAGTGCTCCTCAGCAACTTCCACACCCTCGCCTGGTTCGCCAGGGTCCTCGACGATTACTCCATATCCATCCTTCACGCCTACTTCCTCAGTTGGCCCGCGTGCATCACTCTCGCCCTCGCCAAAATCACAGGTCGCGAGTTCAGTATCGCAGCCCACGCCAGGGACATCTTCGTCGAACCCGGAGCGCTAACTCTCAAGGCTACCCACGCCCGGTTCATCGTCACCTGTACCGATCAAGGACTCTCACATCTAAAAACACGCCTCCCCAAGCATCTCCACCACAAACTACACCTCACCCATCACGGAATCCCATCCGCCATCTGCGACATCGGCGATCCGGAACCCCGTCCGCTCTGCCGCCAGTTCCTGGCCGTCGGACGCCTCGTCCCCAAAAAGGGCTTTAACATCCTCCTGCAGGCCTTCGCCAGAATCGCACCCCAACTGCCGCATCACAAATTGCTCATCGTCGGCGACGGTCCGGACCTCCCGCTCCTCCGGAACATGCTCGCATTCCTCCGCCTGGAAGACAAAGTCCATCTCCTCGGGCGAAAGAACCACGCCAACACCCTCGAACTGATGTACCGGTCCGATGCCCTTATCGTCCCCTCCGTCATCGCGGATGACGGCGATCGCGACGGAATCCCCAACGTCATCCTCGAGGCCTTCGCATTCGAAGTCCCCGTAATCGCCAGCCGTCTGAACGGAATCACCGAAGCCGTCATCGATGGTCACACCGGCCTGCTCGTTACACCCGGCGACCCTCACGCCCTCGCTTCCGCAATCCTCCATCTCGCCGACAACCGGCAACTGTCCCGAATCTTCGCCGGTAACGCCCGCCAAACGCTCCAAACAAAATTCGATCTCGATGAAAATGTCGGGCGTCTGGCCTCGCTCTTCCGGAACACCGGCGTCCATCCACCTCTTCGGATCGCCCATGTTTCCGAACCCATGAGTGGGGGCATTGCCACTTACTTCACACACACCCTCCCCGCCCTGGTCCGGCAAGGGTTCGATATGACCCTCATATGTCCGCCCCAACAGAACCCGCACGCCGTCGAAATTCTCCGATCACTCCAGAACAACGGCGTCACCATTCTGCCGCTGCCCATGACCAAACGCATACACTTCCTTCGAGACCTCCAGGCGTTCATCCGCCTGTGCAGGCTTCTCGCATCCGAACGCTTCGATATCGTCCATACCCACAGTTCAAAAGCCGGCGTCCTCGCTCGACTGGCCGCCTTCCTCACGGGCACGCCAGTCCTCATACACACCCCCCATTGCTTCGCCTTCTTGCGCCAGCCACGCCGAATCAAACGTCTCCTGTACTTTCACATCGAGAAATTCCTCAGCCAAATCACTACCTGCTGCATCGCTGTCTCACACTCCGAAGCCGCGATGGTCGCCACACTCAACGAATCTGCCCGTCCATCCTGCAAAGTCGTGTTTAATGCCCTACCCGGCAAGTTCTCCTTCACGTACACCTCACTTAAGGCCCGACTCGGCATTCCGCCAACGACCCGCGTCGTATCCACCTTCTGCCGTCTCGTCGAGGGCAAGGGAATCCTCCGATTCCTCCAGGCCGCACAATGCTCCCAAGCCGCCAACACATGCTTCCTGATTGTCGGTGAAGGATACCTCAGATCACACGCCCTGCGATTCATCAAGGACAACCGCCTTGACCACAAAGTCTTCCTTACCGGATTCCTTAACCCTCCGGATGAAGCCTACGCCATCTCCGACGTGGTCGCCCTGTGCTCCGACGCCGAAGGCCAACCCTATACCCTCCTCGAAGCCATGCGGGCCACGCGGGCCATCGTCGCCACCAGCGTCCCCGGAAATATCGAGCTTATTCGCCATAACGATACCGGGCTTCTCACCTCCAAAAATCCGTCCGATATCGCCTCGGAAATCGACCGCCTGCTGGCCGATGAACCGCTTCGCCGCCGACTCGCCCAAAACGCTCACTGCTGTTTTCTTCAACATCACGTACTTGACGATCAGATCGCCAAACTAACGGACATATACAAGTCTCTCTATCGCAAAAAACCGCAGGAAAACCATGCCACATTCACCACCGGATATTGCCAAACCCAGATCCCTCACGACGCGTGACGGAAAACTGCTGATGCTCGTCTTTGGTCTTTCCGCCGTCACCGTCGGAACCAAACTCCTCGGTTTCGCCGAAAAAATCGTCGTCGCTCACTACTTCGGAACCACGCACGTCGCCGATGTCTACTTCGCCGTCGTCGCGCTCGCGATATCCCTGGTCTTCCTCCTCAGAGAACTCGTCTATCCCTCTCTGCTTCCGGTCTTCACCCGAGCCCTGGCAACCTCTCCTGATTCCACCGCCGGCCTTTTCAAACGATGCCTCTTCACTGCCGGCGCCATACTCATCTGCATAGGTATTCCCCTTTCTCTTCAACCCCGAATCTTCCTGACTCTTCTGCTTCCCGGATTCACTCCCGCTCAGCAAAATACTGCCGCCCCGCTCATACGCTCGTTGGGCCCCGCTATCGCCTTCCTCGGACTCATGACCGTGACCTCCGCAGCCCTCAATGCCCGACGCCGCTTCGTCATCTCCGCCCTCGGCGATTTCACCTTCAAGTTCCTCCTCATCGCCGGCTACATCGTCCTCGTACCTGCCATGGGAATCTCCTGCACATCCCTCGTCATGGGCGCCTGCGCCCTCCTTGCCCTCCTGTTCCATCTGATATTTCTACCCGACTCCCGACACATTCTCACTCGCGGATCAGAAGATTCCTCGCGACTCTTTCGCGATGTCCTGAAACTCGCGTGTCCTCTGATCCTTGGCGTGCTCTTTTCCCACTTCACCGACCTCATGGACAACCTCCTGGCCTCCCGGCTGCCCACAGGCCAACTCTCCTGCTTGACCTACGCCAAAAAACTCGTCGATGCCATCCTCCTCGTCGGACCCGTCGTCTTCGTCACCATCACCTATCCCCGATTGTCCGACCTCGCCGCACGAAATCGCAACGCGGAATTCACTGCGACTATGCTAAACGCATTCAGAATCATCCTGTTCATCACCGTCCCCCTCGCCTGCCTTCTCATCCAACTGCGAATCCCGATCAACCAGGTCCTGTTCCAACATGGACGTTTCGATCTCACCTCAACTCTCGGAACGTCCACCGCGCTATCCCTGTACGCCCTGGGCCTGCCCGTGCTCGCCCTCGACGGCCTGCTCGTTCACAGCTTCTTCGCCCTGCAGGACACACGCACACCCGTTATCATCGGTATCGCGTGCGCCATCCTCAATATCGTCCTGGCGATACTTCTCTCCCACTACCTCCAATACCTGGGAATCGCCTTCGCCCTCATCCTCTCCAAGACCGTTAAAATCGCCATCCTGTATTCCTTGCTGGCCCGGCAAATCGAAGGCTTCAAGTCCCCAACTCTTTTCCGCTTCATGGCAAAGCTGCTCACCACCACTCTCGTCCTGGCCCGCGCCGTCCATTGCATGACCCCCGCGGAAAGTGGCGCCACCCCCCTCTATCGTGTTGCCCTGCGACACCTTCTGATGCCCACATTGGCCGGTCTGACAACCTTCACCGTCGCGGCATGGCTCATGAAAATCCAGGAAGCCCGCCAGCTCATAACCTTGTGCAAAGACAGATTTATCCCGGGAGAATAGCGTGACTGCCACAGCATCATTCCAACCCAGAGTCTTCACTGTCCTCCGCGTCTGCCGGACCGCCCTTCCCTTACTCGGTATTTCACTCGCCTGCGCCATGTGCCTCCTGACCAGAAAAGAAATTGCCATCACTCACCCCTCGCTCCTGGTCTTTGCCTCTCTGATATTGATTCTCCCCATCAGATTTCCCCCCGGCTCCACCGTGCGTACAATAATGGCACTGTTTCTCTCATTCGTGCCTATTGACCAGATCGCCGGCACTCCCCACACCGTCTCCATCTTCGGAACAAATCTGCTTGTATCGTTATCGCTCCCCGTTCTGATCCTGTGTGCCGCGGGCCGATGCTTTGGAACGTCCCAAACCGACAACACCCGCGACACACCCCTCCCTTATATCGCCACCGTCCTCATCGGACTGATACTGACCCATCTGGGCGTCTTGTATGTTCTCCTGACCCGATTCTACAACTATGGCCACGAGCGCGACATCCCCATCATCGGACACAGTATCCTCTTCATGCTCCTGTTCCTCTGCCTCCGCGACGTCCTGGCATCAACCCCCTTTCGACGGATCCTGGCAACCATCCTTCTACCCTTCTACATCCTCTATTCAATCATGGGAAACTAATGCTCATGCCGATTCCAAACAGACAACATAATATTGCATATGCCTGTCCCCTTTCCTGCTGCCTGACCGCCCTGGCCATATTCGCTTCCGCGTTCCACTTCTGGCCCCTGGGCAAAAACCCGATCTGGCAACTCCTCGCCCCATCAAACACTGCCGTCCTTATCTGGCTCCTTCTCGCTGTCCCCCTCTTGCTGCCAAGACAACATCGCAAGTCCGTGGTCGCCCTACTCCCCCATTCCAGCGTCTTCGCTTTCCTCGCCGTCACCGGCTTGTCCATCGCCTTCTCTCCCAACCTCGCTCGTTCTCTCAGCGTGCTGTTCAAGCAAGCTCTTATCCTCATCGGCGCATTCGCCCTCTTCCGCTGCGCATTTCGCCACTGGACGTCCATCCGACTGCCCATTGCCTTGGCCTCGCTCACACTCACCGTCACCCTCATCGCCTGCTTCGTCTCCCGATTCATGCTTCACTCACCCAGCTTCGGATTCCACGTCAATCCTCACAAATACGCCACCTTCGTCGCCATACTGGCGCCCATGATCGTCGTCTATTTCCTCCTCGGCCAGTCCATGCGATCAAAAGGCCTGGGCATGCTTCTCCTCGTAGCTTCCGTCCTTTCTTCCGGCACCATCGGCCTCGTCTGCGCCATCCTCGCCGGACTTCTTCTCGCAATAATACTCACGCCCAGCCTCCGTTCCCGATTGTCTCTCCTCATCGCCCTGTTCCTCACCGTCGGAACCGCCTTCGTCCTTCTGCACACGCCCTTCGGGTCCTCCCTCACTGCCGATCTCCTTCTCTCAGAAAACGACAAAATCAACCTCAAACAACGCTACATCGAATGGCAGGCGGAGCTGAATCTCCTGGAAAAACGCGCCAGCACAGGAACCGGCGCAGGCTGCCTCAATGACTATCGCAGCGAATTCTATGGCCGCCTGCCCAAACTCAACACACTCAATACCTTCGACCAAAACGGATGGCTCGCCACCGCCGCCGAAACCGGTCTCCTCGGACTCCTGTCCCTCATCTGGATCCTCACTCACTACCTCTCGCTCACACATCAAGCCTTCAAACAGGCTCGAGCCCTTGCAGACAATAACTCACTGCGAATCCTTATCGCCGTCCAAGCCTCACTCTTCAGCGCCGCTGTCGCCCATCTCTTCTCGTCCTTCTTCTTCAACGGCATCCTCATCGCCTTCATCTTCGTTCTTGCCCTCGCTGCTCACGTTGTCGATTCCCATCAGGAGTACGTGTATGAGTAAATTCCGCGTCCTCAATCCAATCCTGATCACTGCCGGCGTCTTCGCTTATCTTCTCTCCGCCGTACAAGTCAACAATCGCGACACCCACAACATCAGTATCGACCTCAGCAAGCCTCTGAAAATCGAATGGCCCTTCGAAATCGCTGGCGTCGGCGAAGAAGGCGAGCGGGGCCTGCGAATCGGACCAAAAATCGGGCGAGGATGGAAAAACGAAGCGGGCGGAAAGGCATTCTACCGATTCTACGTCCCCGAAAAAGACGAATACACCTTCTGGGCCCAAAGCCTGTGGCATGGCGCCTGCTCCAACGCTATCTACGCCAAAATCGACAACCTTGACAAAGGAATCATCGGCAACAATCCCGTCTACAACCGCTGGCATTGGGTTCGAAGCTTCAGTCTGTCCCTCGACAAAGGAACCCACACCCTCGAGCTATCCAACCACGACGACAATGTCGCCTTGCGAAAAGTCTTCCTCACAAATTCCCAAACCACCACCCCCGCCGACGCCTCGGAAATCTTCGGCGACATCTTCTACGACGGGTTCGACGGCTGCGGAAGGGGAAACTTCGAAATGTGGAAAGTCATCTCTGGTAAATGGAACGTCCAGAACCCCTGCAACCCCAAGAACACATCCCAGAACTTCCTCATCGGAACTTCCGACGCATCGGCCATGGTCATCATGAACAAGGGCAAGTGGTCCGAGTACACGCTCAGCGCCTCCTTCAAGCCCATCACCCTGGGCAGCCCCGATTCCGCCATCGGAATCTGCTTCGGCCTCAAAAACCGCTTCGACTATTACTGCATCCAATACTCGTCCTCGCCGAACGATCGCCAAGCCAAAATCCAGGTCCTGCACAACTCCATCGCCGGCACCCAACTGCTCGCTACCTTCGAAATGCCCACCGAAAAAGACGCCTGGCACAAACTCGATATCCTCCCATCCCAAAAGCAATTCGTCCTCAAATATGACTCCACCCCGCCCAGGACCATCACCCTGCCCAAACCCGTCGCCGGCGGAATCGGCTTTGTCCTCCAGGGAAAAACCACCGCCTACTTCGATGATGTCCACGTCCAGCAAACCGAAAAAAATCGCCCGCGAGCCGATCGGCCGGCGAAAGACCAACGCGTTGATACCGCCAATCCCTAAAACCCAATACAAAAGGGGCGGCCACAAGAACCGCCCCTGCAACATCACATCGATTTTGCCCCCGCCAACCGCTAATGTCCGGGAGGCATAATCACATACGGCGCAACATTGTAATACGTCGCCCCCGGCGTCGGCGTATATCCCGATGCCGTCAGAATCTGCTGATCCGTCATCGGCTGGAATGTCGTCCCGTACATGCGATTAACCCCGTTGATAAACAGATTGGCGAGCAAACCCGTAAACACCGGACCTGGATGAATCCCATCGCTGTAAAACATATTCCGCATCGGAATCGTCACGCCCGCCAGAACGAAATTGCTCTTCGGCGAACTGGGCGTCCCCATGATGGAGTTCTGAAGCCCAATCACGTCCAGGTAAACCCATATCCGCGACGCGGCAATGCTCTTGAGATTGTTATTAAACGAAATAGCCGCATTGCGATACTTCGTCGCACTCCCCCAATATGCCGCCCAAAGATAGTCCGAGATCGCGGGCATCCGCGTAATATCCGGGCACCCGAACAGAATCATCTCCGTACCCGTCGGACTGCCCGCCACACCGGCCACCGTGTTGATCGCCGTCGCGCAATTGCTGTTCATCGCCGGAACGATCACGCTCGGATTCTGCCCGTCCTGGAAATAGACCCACAGAGCATGAGTCTGGAAATGATACGCCAGGTCATTCGCCCCGATCCATAGCGTAGCCAAATCCACAATCGGATTCTCCGCCGCCAGCAGCGTATGCTGAGGATCGGTCAGCATCGATGCCGTCGTGGCCCCACCATGGGCATAATTGTACTGATAGTCCGTATGCCGGAAATCAGGCCAGCTGCCCATCGGACCGAAATTCACCCCGATGGTCTCGGCACACCACTTTGTCCAGGGTTGATACGTGGTGAGATTCGGCGGAATCTCCAAATCACTCGTACTATCCCCCATCGTTCCGACCCTGTCAATCCCAAAGGCCGGCAACCAACTCAAGGTGCACGTCAGGAGAAAAACCAAAAACATTCGTTTCCTGGACATGTAAACTCCTTTCATCAAAAACCCCTATGAACTGAACAACACTACTGAACATATTACCTCATAAAAGACCTTTTGCAATGTTTTTTTAACTATTCAGTTAACTTTTTTGCATACTAAAAATTATTAATAAGAAATTGCAAACATACAACTCTCTTCAACTTGAGTTCACCCCAAGCCGCCAAGTTACTATGCACCCGAGAGACGAGTTGACATCAATTGTGGAGTGTCTGTCTGAATTGGGCAAAGATTGTCTCAAGCCGCCAGCGTCCACCGGCTCTCGATATGCTTCCGCTGAAAGGGAGTCGGCAGGCCACGGGGCTTCTACTCCCGCAATCTCGGAACTATGCCGCCAGACAGAAGGCAAGATTACCTACTGTGCCAATTTGTTGCCTTCCTCAATGCCGGCTATTTGCCTTCCCACTCGCAGTCGGAGGGGCATCAGCGAAGAAGCTAAAGTCGAAATCAGAGTCCTTGCAGATCAAGCGATACAGTTCCCCCGATGCCCATCCCTTTCCATAGACCACCCCCCACTGCCGATGAATATTGCACTGGACCCACAGTTGATCATCCCCTCCAGCACTGTCTGTAAAGAAGAACACAATCTTCTTCTCATATCGGACATGCTGCCTCTCCTCCACCTCCCGAGAATCAAGAAAAGCCTGGGTAATCATGGCTATCTTGCGGGGGTCATCTGTAAACGTGGTACTTAAGGCGTCACTAAATACTCGGATTGCCCTAATCTTGCGTGTCTGGAGTTGCCGCATCCACTCGGTGCCCGGAGTTCGCCCTGGCTCAATCTTCACATCTTTTATGACAGGCCTGTCTGCGCTCAAAAACACCACAACAACTAAAATAGTACCTGCAGACAACAACAAAGCAGCCAAATACAGCGTTCTCGCGAACCACCACTTCTTCATTCCAGCCTCACTACCTACGCATGATTATACCAGTGCATCACAATATTAGTACTCCCAGAGAAAAACAGTCCAAGGATCGCCAGAAGAGATCAGCGTAGTTCGCTCCAAGGGCATCCCAATATTGCCAGTTCCCGCCTCATACCATGCCTGCCCAACAGGTTTCATGCGTCCCAGACCTGTCCAAAAATCCTCTACGAAGTTTGCATCCAAGCCACCGAGGCTGGGATAATACGGATCTGTTCTCTTGTCCCACCATCCAAAATACACTTGGAACATGTCGTTATATATCCCCAAAGCATAAGCCATATCATGGGGAATGGGATTGCTTCCATATGGGATGGAGTTGTAGACAACACAGAAACTTGCGGAGTAGCATGAGTCGTTGAAAACGATTCGGAATGGGGAGTATCCTCTCGAGAGATATCCAGAGGTCAAGGACAGAATTGTCCTGGTAGGGGTGTTAGGATTGTCTAGCCCTCTGGGATTCGGATCCTCTTGGAACCATGAAGGAACTTGCGAACCAAAATCCTTCTTCACATACGAGTAGATGTTTTCACCGCCAATTTCTATCATCGTTCGAAAAAAAGTCGCCCCCTCATCTTTGTTGTTTGCATGGCTTGCATGGTACCAATATCGGATTCCCAAGGCGTCTGCATTGCGTATAAGGTAACTGAAGTTCTCCCAACTGCAGTTCTTTGGCTTGTCGCCGAATCCATTGTACAAGACAATATAGTTTGGATATCGCCTGAGCGTACTGATCGCCGCAGACACGGAATTCCAGCTCGCCTTTGTTTGATCCGGGTCATCCAATGTAATCAGAGCCATGACCGGGGATGTCACATTCTCCTTCTTAAACTCCTTGGACAGTATCGATACCCATTCCTTATAGTCCTCTGCGGTAAGAAAGAACCCGTTCTGCATACTCGCCCGAGGCGCCTCACGTATACTCACTTGGTGGATTTGATCCGTAAGTGCCGATGGAGGGACAAGTACGTCAAGAGACTCGCCATCTTGCGAACATGACCATCTCACATTTCCGTCGACATCTTTAATCTCAACGACAATCCCTGCCGAGCCAGAGTAAATCGCATGGATATGATAATCTCTTCCCGGCGAGTAGCAATCCTCGGCCCTGAGACACTGCAGACTGTTGATGGTGGCTATGTCCATATTGTCAGATAATGTGATATACCCATCAGTACTGACACCGACGACTTTTAGTTTGTGCGATCCATTGCGATACCGTATGGTGTCCAACCCCAGCCTCTCTGAGTTTTTGAAGCCCTTCAGTGAGCCCACGAAATCTCCATCAACAAAAAATAGTACGATGCCTGTATCATTGGAGTAACCTGCAACACCTAGTCCGATCATATCACTGAGAGAACTGGGGCTGCAATCAAGCAGCGGTTCAATACCAGGATTAACATATCCCGTCTGTCCATATTCTTGGCTCAGGACCAGGTAATCCGAGAAATTCACGATTCCGTCACCGTTGGCGTCCCCTTCGGATCGCGTGGCGGGCGTCTGGCCAAAATGCTGACTCAGAATCAGGTAATCAGAGAAATTGACTGTTCCATCGTTGTTGAAATCGGCAGACAAGGTACTGATTCCCGCATTGGCTTTGTCGAAATTCGAATAGTGGAACCCCAAGTCAACAAATGCGCAATCGCTGTCCTTACTCTTAGCCGTTGTCGATCCCACCAAGAAAGGAAACTGGACAATATCTCCGAACTTGACGGAAAATGACGTCGCGTCAATGATTTCAATCCCGCCACATCCCGCATCGATAAACGGACAGTCTGGCTTGAGGTACACAATGCCCAGCGGATCATTGGCGTCCACGGGTTCATAGGGGGAGTCCGCTGTGCTGTCCATCTCAACCGCGCCGGGCTCCTCAAAAGAAAAGCTCCTGTTCTGGCCGTTCCCATAGTACCCATTGTTCGCCAAATATAGGGAAAGATATCCCGACCAGTCAAATCCATAGTAGTTGAAATTCGTCATGATGTTGTTAAATACCTGCGCCTTGCCCCTGTTCTGCGAGGCATACGCCCCATACAGTACAATTCCGCGTCCGTACTGGTCCAGCGAGGTGTCACACGTGTTGTTATGTATTATGACTGAAGAGTTTGGGTTCTCCGCTCCGCCAGTAGACACAAAATCAACCGTTATGGCGTCCCATGCGGTTCCACAAACGGCGTTATTGCAGATGTCTGTAAGGTCCGGTCCGTTTTCATAGATGCCGAGCACGCAGCCATTAATAATATTGTTCTGGATGGCGGATTCAAGCCGGATATTCTCCGTCCGAATGCCAATAAACGCGGACTCGATGCCACAGAAGCTGATCTTGCAGGCCGAAGAGGCCGTTGCCTGAATATAGATAGGGCAATAGTACTCGCCATACCCGACCCCGGAATCCCAGACAAACCAGATCAGGTCGCTCGGCGTTCCACAGGCAATCAGCAACCCGCCGTCGTTGAACGTCAAAGACCCGTTCGAACTGAACTCCACAAGTGTTCCCGGCTCAATCACTAACATGGCCTTGACGTTGACATTGGCTGTCACATGGTAAATATTGTTGGGATCCCACTTCGTATTGGTCGTGATATCGGAATTGACGGTTACCACACCAGGGGTATCCAGTAGCAGGTTGTCAAGCTGACCCATGATCGTAACCGAGTCATCGGCGGATAGCGTCCTTTCCAACTGGAGCGGGGCAAGGGACTGAAAAGACTTGCCCGTAGTGGGGCAGGGTAGAACGCCGCTCCTTTGGATGATCTGCCTCCGATTCACCTGCATCCGGGAAACCACAGATTCTGTCGGAATCTGGTATCTTGGTGGGCTGTAACTTCTGAAGAATTCGGGGGAAAGGGGTACTGGCTGGTAACTCGGGGCAACACGGACCGCTTGCGCCCGAAAGACGGCATCAATTTCCTGAATAGTGCTTTTCGGGCTGAGATCGGAGTTATCGATGCCCGACCTCGTTGTTGCCAAGACAAGACTGCTGAGAAAGAGAACAGAAACAAGCAGCACCGGAAGATTAAATCGTCGTTCCATGGTAGACCTTCCTTTCTATTGGTCCTATTTCCACCTATCGCGTCCATCTGGGCAGTCAGTTCCCAAGTCGGGGGTCCCTTGACTCTTGCGCCACTCAAAAGCCTATTTTGACCATCCAACCAGAGATTAGGGCGTCTCGGTATAAATCTTGGAACTCCTCATTACATTTTCGATGGCAAACCCCTTTTCTTTCGCACAAAAAACTATGCTTATATCGAACCCTTTGCCGAAAAACAGAAGGGACTCTTTAGCGTGGTAATAGTAGTGGTAGTAGCGGTAGTTGCGGCTGTAAAAGTCCCCCGGAGGCACTTCGCGGTGAGATTACCGGATTTAGGATAGGAACGAAGTATTTTTGGCTTGATCAAGGTGGACCTGCTAAAATGAAAGAAATGTGTGAGATGCATCAAATTGCGGTAACCAATACCTGCCGGACGACGCCCGTAACGTTCGCCGGCAAGAAGATCCATTTCATCGGGATCGGCGGCTGCGGTATGCGAGCCCTCGCCACCGCCCTCCTCAAGCACGGTGCGATTATCAGCGGCTCTGATGCCAGCGAGTCCGGATGCCTCCAGATGCTCAATAAGCAAGGCGCCACCTGCTGGGCTGGACACGATCCCAACCGCCTGACCGAACCCGTCGATTACGTCGTCGTCTCCGCCGCCGTAAAGGACCACAACCCCGAACTCGTCCGGCTGCAGACCCTCGGCTGTAAAATCATGAAATACGCCCAGATGCTGGGCCTGCTCATGGACCAGTACATCGGCGTCGCCGTCAGCGGAACCCACGGCAAGAGTACCACCACCGCCATGGTCGCCTATATCCTCCGCGAAGCCGGGGCCGACCCCAGCTTCGTCATCGGGGCCAATGTCGATCAGCTCTCCGGCGGAAGCGGTGTCGGCAATGGAAAGTATTTCGTGGCCGAGTCTTGCGAATTCGACCGCTCTTTCCATAACCTGCACCCCCAGCTCGCCGCCATCCTGAATATCGAAGAGGACCACCTCGATTACTACAAGGACCTTGACGAAATCCTCGAGTCCTTCCGCGTCTTCGCTTCCAAAATCCGACCCGGCGGACTGCTCATCGTCAACGGTGAAGACGCCAACTCCCTCAAAGTCCTCAAAAGTCTGCCCCAACTCCAGTATGAAACCTTCGGCCTGAAGCCCGAATGCAACTGGCGAGCGGAAAACCTCACCCAAAACAACGGATGCTTCCAATTCGACGTGCACCACAACGATAAACTACTGGGAAATTGCCACTTACAACTCGCAGGCATCCACAACGTCTACAACACCCTCGCCGCCACCGCCCTGACCAGCTATTGCGAAGTGGCCCCGGCCGACATCTTCGACGCCGTCGCGAGGTTCCAGGGCGCCTATCGCCGACTGACCTTGAAAGGCAGCCTCCATGGAATCACCATCTTGGACGATTACGCCCATCATCCGACCGAAATCCAGGCCAGCCTCAAGGCGGCCAAAGATCGATATAACCCCGCTCGGCTCTGGTGCATTTTCCAGCCCCACCAGCACAGCCGAACGCGGTTCCTCCTCGAAGACTTCGCCAAGAGTTTTACCTCGGCCGACGTCGTCGTCGTGCCCGATATTTATTTCGTCCGCGATAGTGAATCGGAACGCCAACTCGTGAATTCCGGAGATATGGTCGCACGGATCGCCCAGAACGGCGGGACCGCATGCTACCTGCCCCGCTTCGATCAGATCCTGCAATATCTCAAATCACAGTTGGCTGCGGGCGACCTGGTAATTACTATGGGTGCTGGTGATATTTGGAAGATTGCTGATGAACTTGTTCGCTGGCTTGGAAGAGATCACAACTGAAAACGAACCCCTCGGAAAGTACACCTGGTACAGGATCGGCGGTCCGGCGCGATACTTCGTCAGGCCAAGGTCCAAGGAAGAACTCGGAACCGTTATCCGACGGTGCCGGGAGAACAACTTCCCATGGAAGGTCCTCGGCCAAGGCGCCAACCTCCTGATCAGCGATAAAGGCCTCAACGCCGCCGTGATCAAACTCGATAACGACGCCTTCAAGGGAGTCCGAATCGACAAGAACACCGTTACCCTGGGCGCCGGGACCTCCCTGAGCTTCGCGATCCAGGAAACTATCAAAGCCGGTCTGTCCGGCATGGAAGCACTCGTCGGCGTCCCGGGAAGCCTGGGCGGCGCCGTAAAAATGAACGCCGGCGGACGTTTTGGCGATATCGGGACCCTCATTTCCCAGGTCGAAGTCGTCGATACCTCGGGAACCGCCTCCTGGCGCGAAAAACCCGAACTCACCTTCGACTACCGCAGTACCAACATCCACGACCAGATCATTACCGAGGCCCAGGTCGAACTGACCCCCGACGACCCCAACCGAATCCTCAGCCGTATGCGCGAAACCTGGATCCTCAAAAAAACCTCCCAGCCCCTGAACCTCAAATCCGCCGGCTGCGTCTTTAAGAACCCCGGCGGCGATCAACCGGCGGGAATGCTCATCGATCGCGCAGGCCTCAAGGGAACCACCGTCGGCGGCGCCATCGTCTCCGAACGGCACGCCAACTTCATCGTCAACCAGGACACCGCCACCTTCGAAAACGTCATGGAACTCATAAACCTCATCAAGAAAACGGTCTACGAGAAAAATGGCGTCGAACTGGAACTCGAAATCGAAATCTGGCAGGATCAATAGCCGGTTTTTTCACTATGGGCAGACTTATCATTTGTCCGATGTTATTCCATAGGGTATTTTTGTATTTTTGACGCATCAGGCGTTGAAACGGACAGGCAAAGGAGTGCCTAGACCATGGTCGTGGCAACGGCAAGAAAAATGACAGGAAAAACGAGCGTTCAATCGCTGGAAATAAAGCAACCGACGCGAGTTACAGTACTGGCAGGCGGTCCGAGCCGGGAACGGCCCGTATCGCTCGTCTCCGGTAAGGCGGTCGCCGAAGCCCTGCGCGCCGGCGGATTCGCCGTCACCATGGCGGACGTCTCACCCGACGACCTCTCTGCCCTCGACATCCCCGCGGATGTAATTTTCCCCGTCTTGCACGGCAAATTCGGCGAAGATGGCGAACTTCAGGCAATTCTGGAGAAAAGGGGCGTCCCCTACTGCGGCAGCGGGCCCCAGGCCTGCCGAACCGCGATGAACAAGCACCTGTCCAAGGTCGCCGTTATCTCAGCCGGCATTCCCACCCCTGCCTATGATCTGGTCGAGACACCCCAGGACATAGACCGCGCCAAAGCCTGCTGGTCTATCCCCGTCGTCGTCAAACCGACCGAAGAAGGAAGCAGCTTCGGGGTGACGATCGTACGAAAAGCCCAGGAACTCGGACCGACCCTCACCCAGACGTTGCAGCAATTCGGTACGACGATGGTCGAGGAATTCATCGATGGCCGCGAGTTGACGGTCGGCATCTTTGGCAACAAGGCCCTGCCCATCCTCGAAATTCGCTCCCATCGACAATTCTACGACTACGAAGCCAAATACACCGACACGAATACCCAATACACCTTCGTTCGCGACCTGCCGACCGACGTCTCTGAGAATATTCAGACCATGTCGGTCCGGGCAGCCGAATGCATGGGATTAAGAGATTTCTGCCGGGTCGATTGGCGACTCGATAAGGATAACCATCCGTATTTCCTCGAGGTCAACGCGATCCCGGGGTTCACGGATCATTCACTGTTGCCGAAAGCGGCTGGGGAAGCCGGGTTCGACATGGTGAAGCTGTGCAAAACAATTGTGGAAATGACACTGGTTCGGAGCAAGGCGAGATCGGCAACATGACGAGAAGGTCAAAATCCAAGAGTTCGGCATTTAAAGATACGTTGGAAAACCTCACGGTGTGGTTCAAGGAATCCGAGCGGCTGAACCGCTACCTCAACGGCGTCCTGGCGGCCCTGGTCGTCATGGTCAGCCTGGGAGCCGTCGTCGTCGGACTCAAGTACCTCGAATCCTACGTCAACCGTCTGCCCGTCTTCACCAGCAGTGAAGTCAAAGCCTGCCTGGAAACCCGCCCGGAATGGATGTCCGAGGACCTCGCCCGGGAAATTCTTATCGATAGCTTCAAACCCATTCACGAAGTGCTCGTTCAGATGCATCGCGATGGCAGGGATGCGGACATGCCGCAGGTCCTGGCCACACAGCTCTCGAAAAATGCCTGGGTCAACAAGGTCATGTGGGTTCGCCGCGGGTACGGCGGACGGATGGTCATCAACTGCACCTTCCGCGAACCAACCGCCCTGGTCAATATGACCGAATGGTGCTACCTGATTGACGGCGACGGGTTCCTCTTGCCGGGCAAGTACAAATACACTGCGCTGTCCGGGTGCGGCATGATGGAAATCAACGGCTGTAGCGGATCAGCCCCCCCAGCCGGTCAGAAATGGACCGCCGAGGACCTCCAGGCAGGACTCAGACTCGCCAAAGTACTCGCCACTGTTCCCTTCCGATCGCAAATCAAGGCTATCGACGTCTCCAACTTCAAAGGCCGACGCGACAACGCCGCCTGCTGGATCACTCTGCTCACCGATCGCGACACGCAGATCAAATGGGGTAAACCCGTGGGCGAAGAACGCGGTCTGGAGAATACGACCGCGCAGAAAGTCGCCCTCCTCGCCGGCGTCTACTGCACACACGGACACATCAGCATGGGCCGGGCCTACGTCGACGTACGACGCTCACCCACCCAGGTCGACCTCTCCGTCGCCGCCGCCAGCCAACCCGAACCGTAGACTCCTTCTTTCTTGTTCCGCATCTATGTGGAGCGGGTTATGAACCCGCCGAATCCAAGGAATAACGGCGGAAGAATCACCCGCTCCACGCAATGTCCCACAATCATCTTTCTCCAGCCGCGACTTTCTGTTATCATCTCCCCAAATTACTCTATGGAGAACAAACATCATGGAAAACCGAATCATCCGGGAAACGTATGAGTGGAGCAACATCTGGTGGGATAACGCCAACGATCTCAAGACGCCGCGAGTGCTCCTGATCGGGGATTCCATTTCCGTCGGCTATTGCCCCATCGTCACCAAATGCCTGAACGGCAAATTCCGCGTGGACCGCTTGTCGAATTCCCGCGCCATCAACGATCCGGCCCATCTGAAGGAAACGATCGACATGCTCAACGAGTTTTCCTACGCCGCGATCCACTTCAACAACGGCCTGCACGGATTCCATCTGACGGAGAAGGAATACGCCGCCGGCTTGCGGTACTATGTCGAACTGCTATGGCACGAATCCCATGGTACGCCCCTGATGTGGGCCAGTTCGACCCCGATCACAAAGAATGGGAAACCCGACACGCTCGATAAGAAAAGGAACGGCATTGTCCTTCGCCGAAACGCCGCCGCCGCGAAGATCATGAAGGAATTCAAGATCCCTGTCAACGACCTGTACACGAAAGTCGTGGGCAAACCCGACCTGCGGTCGCCCGACGGCTACCACTATGAGGAAAAGGGACGCGAGCTCCAAGGCCAGATCGTGGCCAATGCCTTGCTCAAGGTCTTAAAGTGAACACCATGACCTGGTAAGGCGCCAGATCGACGGGACGATCAAGGCTGACCTTGCCGCCCGACCAGAGATCCTCTGTCGGCGTGGACGTCGGACTCGTCGGCCAGGAGGTCAGGCTTACGATCTGCGGCTTATCCGTTCTGTTCATCAAATACATCGCATGAGCGCCGCCGGGCAGACTGGCCCATCGGCATTCCACATCGCGTGAGATCGAGCCATCGGCCTTGCGGGCAATCGGTCCGGCCAGATAGCTCTGCCAACCGGAAAAATCGCTTTGAACGATGACTTTTCCAGCCCCCAGCGCGTGTTCGCCCGCCTTTCGAACTATTTCCGACAATCTGCCCGTCAGCGGTTCACCCCAGGGATTGGCCAAGGCGATCGGCTCATCTGCCCACAACACGCCGCCCGCCAAAACCCATTTTTCCAACCGCTCGACGAATTCCGCGGGCAAAAACGCGGCATTGGCCATAGCGATAAACCTGACGCGCAAAGGATCGAGCTTCTCCGTACGCGTGGGGATAATGAACCGCACACCGGAGGCATTGGCCGACAGTTTCTCATATGCGCCCGAGACGGACTTCGCGTAACTCTCGTCCTGATGCAAATGAGAGGCTTTGGCGTAGACGAGGCGGACTTGCCCCCCGTCAAGCTGCGGAAACTGCGAGAGAATCGGATACAAGTGTCGAAGTTTGAGCGACGCCTCGCCCATGGCCGCCAGACCCAGCGGATAACGCGTCATGGCCTGGTCGCCGCCGCAAGTCTGACTATCCCAGTCGAACCGACACCATTGCCAGATCAACCCCGCACCGATCCCATGCGCCACGCCTTCGAACATGCATCTGGCCATGTGCCCGGGATTGTTGCCCGTGGAGGCGCCAAAGAAGTGCCACTCGGAGTTGACGACAGGCTTCGCCGGATCAATCGACTTGAGAAAGTCCAGCCACATCGGACCTACGCCGTCCGTACCGTGCACCGTTTCGCCCTTCGTGTAGATATCCTCCTCGTCCAGGTAGCTGAATCCGAGATCGCCGATAACCTTGACGTGGACCTGCGCAGAAGGCAGATAGCCGCGAACCTCCTGTTGCAGGAACCCGAAGTATCGCGCAACCGCATCGTTGACGAATGTCTCCCAGTCATACCGGACGGCCGGCGAAGCGGGTATGCGTTTATGAAATTCCTTCACGTCGATGTGATCAAAGTCAGAGAATGACGTGTGCCATCGCGCATTGGCCTCACCCATCGTCTTGTACTGGCTGCGAACCCAAGATCTAAATGCCTCCGGAACGCGCGGGGCGTTCGGAGGCAGACTGTAGCCCGGCTCATTGGCGGTACACAAGCCCACGAGCCGATTCGAGTTCTTGATCGGCTCGAGATTCTCCCGATACCAGTCCTTCACAATCTCGCGCACACCCGGGCTCAGAACATTGTACGGCAGACCCACATGCCCGCCGCCGGGAACGCCGAGATCGTCAAATTTGCCTTCGAACTTCTTCGGAACGACAAAATAGTGGCTTCCCAGCAAAAGATGCGCGGCAATGCCATGCTTGGCTGCAAGCTGCCAATACTCCGGCGACGTCTCACCCAATCTCACTTCCACAACCACGCTATTGAATCCCAGATCACGAACCAGCGGAATGGATGTCTTGGCGAATTCCCAATCCAGCGGCCCGACCATGAGAAAAGGCTTGCCGTTCTGAATAAATCGCCCGTCGGCGACAACAACCGGCGCATTCGGATCATAGTCGGCCACCGACAGCACACGAGCCGCCTTCATCTTCTCCTCAGCCTGAAGCAAAAGACGATCAACGTGGTTAAGTTCTTCCGTCGCGATCGCATACTGCTTCTGACGAACGAAATCATCGACAATATATTTCTCCAGGAACATCCGCGCAACCGTCAAATCCACACGGGCCAGAGGCGAGCAAGACGCGCCCATCGCGGCGTTCAAAACATCGAGCTTCCGCAAAAGTGTCGTCCGGCGGACCTCCATATCGGCGAATTTGTAGAGTTGAATTTCAACGGGTTCCGCGGATGCGATCGCTTCGTTTTGCTCATCGACGATCCGAACGCGCAAAACACTCTTGCCGGCAACGATCTGGTCGGCAGTGAGCTTGTGGGTCCACCCAAGAGTCGTGTACGGCGGTTGGAGAGCAACCTTCTCCCTGAACGACATTTCCTTTCCGCTCTCGGCCGCCATATCGATAATCAACGTCCCTGCCAGCGCCTTCCGGACCCCCACTTCCACGGTCACGCCGACATTGTCTCCATCCGCCAGCTCTTTACGCGAAGCCGACTCCAAATACCCTGCCGTCAGCGGCGACCGAACGCTCAGCGATTGAATCGGAACAACCGTCCAGGGCTTCGGCTCGGGCACAAACCGAAGATTGTCGATGATGAACCGAACGGGCTTGCCGTCGGGAATCCTCTCCTCGCCCACGAACAAATCGAACCGCAGATTATCCGTGGTCGACCGGGTGTGGTCCACGTTAACATGGACCGTCTGCCATCGGCCCGGCTTGAGGTTCCCGATCGTCGAACAACTGCACGGCAAAAGGCCCAACCCCTGCTGCGTGCCGAATCGCGCATAAATGGGAAAATCGATCTCCGCAAGCGGATACACGTCAAAAACAAACTCGCGAACGCCCTCGATCGAAAGATTCGGACTCAACGCATAAACCCAAGCCAGCCACTGACCCGTCGACTTGTTCGCCGTGAACTGAAACTCCAGGGCCTTCTCACCCGGGCGTTCGGGAGCGTCGACCAGACTGACTCCTCCACTATTACCGTTGATGGCCCCCGAAAACCACCAACCTTCGGCCCGGTCCATCGAAAGCGCGTTCTCCGGATACACCCTGCCGCCGGTCAGATGCGGAACAACGTTCAAGTACTCGATCTTCACCTCCGCCCAGCCGCAGATCGCCAGCCAAAGAACTGCGCCCGCGATAATCCCAATTCGCATCGTCGTATCCCTTTCAGAAAAAACTAGTGCTGTGGCTTGCGCATACTGATGCTTGTCACGTATGTGGAACAAAGCACTAGAGCTGGTTTCATAACTCCATTAACGAGCCGCGACCGTGAGGGAGCGGGTGTCTTTTCCGACCATGAAACCCGTTCTACTCAATCCTCAACAGCATCGGATCCTTCCGCTCCGCCATAAACGGCAGCGTCAGTTCCTTTCCGCTGATCAACTCGAGAACACGCGTGATCTTCCTGCCGGATTTCAGCGTCACCTTCAGACCCTCGCCGTGATTAATCACATACGCCAACGTCGCATTCCCCTGATCGACGGCCCTGAATTCCACACTTGGCGCTTTCGAATTGTCGGCCCCAATCAGCCGGACCGGACGGTTGACCTTCGCATCATCAAACACTGCATCAAACAACTCCGCCGTCTTGCCCGAACCCGGATCGAACATCTTGACGCCCGCGTCGGCAAGCTCTTTCTCCGGCCGAACGTTGTTGTACGGATCGCGAGACAGCGAACCCGCCGACATATACACCTTCCCACCGGCCCTTGCGAATTTCACGATCCTCGCACACGTCTCATCCGTAACAAACCGCGCCCCCGGAACAATCAGCACCCGCACCCCCGCCAGTCCGCCGTCGCGAATCTGACGCTCACTGATGAATCGCACCGGCGTATCGAGGAAGAACAGCGACGAGTGCATCGTGCGAAGCGCCGGCGGATAATCCTTGTCCAGAATCATCGACGCCTGAGAGAACACAATCGCCACCTGAGAGTTCGGAATCGCCTGCTGAAACACCGTAATCTCCCGCGCCAATCGCTGAACGTCCAGACTCGTCCGGCCCGCCGCCTCCAACGACCACGGCAGATGCAATATCGCCCCCGCCGCCATATGCTCCGCTGTATGACTGTTCTCCCACGCCCACATCACCCGCGCGCTCTGGCCATGCAAAAAGGCGTCCCAGATGCTCGTCCGCATCTCCTCCGGCGTCATCAACGCACCCGTATGGACCTCCGAATCGATGCTCGGCTTCGACGGATGAAGCGATTTATAGAAATCAAAATGAATGCTCGACCCGCAGTCACACCCGCTGATCTCCAGTACGTCGTCGATCGCCTCACGTTCTATCCCGTTCGAACCGAAATGCTCCGGATTCAGGTCCGTCGTCGCGATGACCTTCACATGACACGGCGTCTTCGAGTCGTATCGCCGAATAATGTTCTTCATGAACGCCATCACTTCCGTCGCTTCCGCGTTCCGGAAACTCTCCCAGTCATAAAACGCGCCAACCGTCTTCTCCCGATCGAATTTCAGCGGATCGATCGCCTCGAACGAACGATAATCCGACTTCCACGCCCGATTCAGCGCCTCAACCGTCCCGTACCGCTCGCGAAGGTGATTCTGAAATCGAACGAGCATCAACGGATGAACCTTGCCCACGCCGTCGCTGAAACTCCACTCGTTGATCACGTCCCACATCGCCAATGCCGGCTTGTCGCACACATACGGAACCAGCGCGTTCCAGAATTCCTCCACCATTCGCCGAACGTGCGGATTATACAACGATGCGCCCATCCAACCGTTGCCGGAAAAATCCTTCACGTCCGGAAACGCCTTGACCCACCCCGCCGGTATCGGATGCGGTGAAGGCAGATAGTCCACCGCCATGTTCTGACCCCGCGCCCAACTAAGTTGGTCGGCCACCGCCTGCACACCGCTCGTCTGAACTTCGCCCGGAGCCGGGACCACCCCGTCCGGCGTCATCGTCCCGCTCACCAGGTTGAATCCCAACTCCCGAATCAACCCCAAATCGCTCCATACCGTCCACCATCCGCTCGGACCAAACAGCATCACCGGCTGATCACCCTTGTAGAACGTCCCGTTCTTGATCACCAAATCCGTCATCTCGACCTTCGGCACGACCCGAATGCGATCGGGATGCGCCGACAATTCCTGCACCTCCCGCGTTGCCCGAACCATCGCCTCGTCAAGATAATTGAACTGCCGGTTAATCTCGGCCAGCGGATGATTCCGATCGACTAGTTCCTTGTTGTCCAGATCCTGAAGCCGGAATTTCAAATGTACATCCACCGTCGCCGCCGTCACCCGCGGATACGTCATCTCCAAACCCTTCTTCTCCGCCTGCGAAATTAGCTCCCGCAGCGACTTGTTCCTCGCCGCGATTTCATCCGCCCGCTTCTTCAGCAACGGCACATTCAAACCCAGCACCTGCGTCCGCAGCACAATCGGCTCACCCACGCCCGCAACGCAAATCTCCGCCGCACAGTCCAGCGGCTTGACCGGCGCCTTCTGCATCGGATACACAAAATCCACCCGATTCACATCAGGCAACACCTCGAATTTCTTCGTATCCCGGAAAACGATCTGTTCGCCGCTCTTGACCGTAAGCTCCGCCGTCCCGCTCGACTTTCCCGCCTTGTCCCCAGGAATATAGCACGCGAATTTCACCGGCTGGCCGTCGTCATAGTATTTTCGATCCGTGGTCAGAAGGGGCTTGGCGCGGCCGTCCGTCGAACCGGTCAGAACAATATTCCTGAAAGTAAACGACAGCTTCTCTTCCGCGATCCCCGGCGTCCACATCAGCCACCCGCGGCGACCATCCGGACCTCCGTCGTTGTCGTTGTAGATAATATTGAACCCCATGTGCCGACCCTTGGTCGGAACAACGGATTTGAACATCTTCCACGAAATCGCAGCCTCAAATACCCCGCTCTTCCCGTCCTGTGCCGGCTTATATGCGACCTTCGCCAACTCCTTGGGAACAATCCCCGATACCCCCGACTGTCCGCCCACCCACGCGTAAATCACCGGACCCGCCTTCGTATCCCCGATCCCGATTTCCATATCATTTCCGTCGTACCCGGGAATCAGCGAATCGTCCAGCGGGTCAAACGCGATCTGAAAGCAATCGCCATTGTACATGCCATGTCCGGAATCCGGATGATGGTGCACATCGTCCGTCACCTTCGCCGCGAAATACAAATTCGCATCGTCCCACATCAGGTACACAATCGCTGAACAATCGTCCGGACCCTTCCACGAAGGGATCGCCACATTCTCCGCCCCCACCAGCATCAGCGGCAGCGGACGTTGATCGACCCAATCGCTCATATCCCCGTCAACAGTAATCGTCTTCATCGCCCGGCGACAAGAATAGTCCTCGCCGTTCCCCTCCTCCGCCAACACGATGCTCCACCCGAACACAAATAGCACACAAACCGGAAACCAAGCATTTCGCATGAAAAATTCTCCGCTGAATTGCCATTCTTCTCTTTTATGTGGCGCACGCACTCCTGCATGCGATCTTCTTTTCCTGTAGGAACACTGCTGCCGTGCCCTCTTCTCTTGGTTCAGCTGTCGTCGGCACGACAACGTCCCCTTTCCCCCTGCCTAATCCTTCGCCTGTCGATCGACAAAATCCCAACGCCACCGGTTTCCCAGATAAGGAGTACTGGGCAACGTAACCACGCTCCCATCCAGGTACAAAACATTGATCGAATTCGGCGCATGCGGGATATTGTCGAATATTCGCGACTCCGTCATGATCGTTCTTCCGCCGTTGTCGGTGATCTTCTGACGGGCATCAAACAACTTATATCTATCCGCCTCCATCCCGCCAATGTAATCAAACGTCGTCGGCTTCGAGCACCACCAAACCATCAACTCGGGAAGCACTCGCCAGAATGACACGATATTCTGAAAACCCGTATTCTCCTGACAATAATACCACGTGCGAAAATCAACCTTCAGAAAATTCAGACCGTAGAGCAGCCCATGCGCAACCCATTTGACTCGCATGGATGCAGGCACCTGGTCCTGATTCGCGACCCAGTCGTCCCCATAGTAGGCCATGCACAACGACTGCGTATAGGGCGGAAGCCAATCATTGTACTCCGTTCCGTACATGTAAAACCCCTGCCCGAACGTGCGAATATTCCCCTTGCAGCTCATGATTTTCGCATTCGCCCGGGCCTGATTGATCGCCGGAAGCAATATGGCGATCAACACCGCAATAATCGCCACCACCACCAACAACTCAATCAACGTGAACGCTCTCCTGCTACGCATGGTTTCCTCCATTCTCCGCCGGTTGTCGAGCCGCCGGACCGGTCGACTTGCGAATAATCAGCTTTGGCACCACAACTTCCTGCTGCATGTGCGTCTGCCCTTCGATCCGGTTAACCAGCTCCCGGACCATCACCGACGACAAAACCCTCAGCGGAATCTGCACCGTCGTCAACGGCGGAACCGCGTACACCGCCTGCGGAATATCGTCAAACCCAATCACGGAAAGATCACGCGGCACATTCACCTCCGACTCCCGCGCCCAGTGCAACACGCCCATCGCCATCAAATCGTTCGACGCGAAAATCGCCGTCGCACCGCGACGATGAAGCCTCGCCCCAAGCTCAAACCCATCCTCCATCCGCCCGCCGCCTTCCATGATCAACTCCGGATCAACCTCCACCTGCTGGCGGTCCAGAAATTGGCGATACCCCAACAATCGCTGCTCCTCCAGCTCCTCCGGAGCCGCCGTGTTCGTCGCGATAAAGCCGATCCGACGATGACCCAGGCTCCACAAATGTTCCATCCCCTGCAGCACGCCCGAAATAAAATCCAGGTACACCGGCGACTCCGGCTCCGGACGCTGGTACGTCACCACCGGAATATCCCGGCACGCCAGCCGCGCATCCAGCGAACTCAGCGAGGACACCATGTTCATTACCCCATCCACCATCCCCGATGTAAAATCCCGGATATACGCCAGTGCTTCCTGGCGGTCCGAACTGATTCCCAGAAGCATCTTGTAGTTTCGTTCCTTCATCGCCCGTTCGAGGGTCTCAACGAAGGCTGCCGAGTAGGGATTCTGAATCCCCGGGGTCAATACGCCGATCACCATCGTCTTACGCATCGCCAGCGACCGGGCCGTCGAGGATGGGCGGTATCCCACCCTGTCCACCACGTCCAGGATCCGCTGACGCACCTTGTTGCTGATCGGACGCCGTCCGCTTAGGGCATGGGAGACCGTGCTCTTGGAAACTCCTGCCCGACGGGCAATATCATCGATCGTTACGCGATTGGCCATTTATATCCTTCGTCAAACAAAAGATCAAACCGGTTTGACAAACATATTGTAGCTAATTCTTCTCCCCATGTCAATCCCACAAAATACTGACTCATCCCCACTTTTTTGGGGCCTTGTCTTGGATGGAGGGCCTGCCTA
>CAZLZE010000003.1:0-53330 GCA_964563935.1 uncultured Phycisphaerae bacterium
GACAGCCCAGACGAACATCCAGGTCAATTGTTCCCGCAAAATGGGGAAAATCCCGGAGCGATACGGATCCAAAAATCTTTCCATCATCCTGATCGACCCGGCCGATATCCCTACACGCCGCCCGATACCGATGCTCCGGCAGTTCCAGATGAACTTTAAGTCCCGCCGCCGGCTTACCCGAAGGATCGGTGATTCTCACCACCGCCCCGGAATCTCCCGTCAAATCCATCACCTTCAGCAGAATTCGATTCATCCCCTTTTGAAAATGGACCGGCAAAATATCGTTGTCGATAATAACACCGCGATTGCCGACGAACTCACCCGACAACTTCCCGTTCACCCACAGCTTGAACCCGTCGTCGCTTCCCACCCGAATCTGCACGTCTCGTTCGTCCGGACACTCCACATACGTCGCCAGATAGGACACGTAATAATCGACGAATTCTTTCTGCAGATTCAGATTCACAATCGGCGAGGCGCCCTTCTGGTGAAGGTCCTTCCAGACCACATTGATCGTCTTATCCTCGGTATACCCCCACGTATTGGTCGCCCCTACTTTGGCCACCAAAATCCCCTTGTCCGCCCGGAACAGCACATCTTTCATCACCAGTCCCGCATACGGCTTGGCCCCGGTCTCCCGGCCGATCCCGACTAAGTAATCCGTATCAAATCCCCGCGACTTTTCCGTCTCCGGCTCGTTCGGAAACGGACTCGCCACCAGCCAGTCGCGAATAAAGCCCTGCGAATCTGACGTATAAGCCCCCTGCGTGTCGGCAAGCAGCAAGAACATGAAAAACATTGCAGCCAATCCATCCAGACGCATCGAATATTCCTTTCACAAGGGCCGTCTCATTAGTAGTTCCAGAGCCAACTTCTGTCATCGATTAGAAAATTAGGTTTTTCCATCATGCTGACATGATCGACATGCCCATCGACATACGCAAAGTTACCGCCCTGGTTGTGCCGTGGAGCTAATCGATAGTTGTAATCTTCCAGGCCCAGATCGTCCCACCCCCACATTCTCACTCCATACATGCCATTGTAATGGTACTGCAGAAACATGGTTCCATCCATGAGCAGAATTTTGGAAGACGGATCCTGGAATTGATCAAGCTTCTTCCATCCGGTGCCACTGCCACCATAGTCATACGAGTAGTCATTGATGGCATAGCCGGATACGTGGGTTGTAGGCGGCAAAGCTGGACATTTTAATACATCACAGCCATCGGCAGTCCACGGCCAAGATGATGATGATTGATATGGCATCAGGTACCTCCCTATCCGAAGCCAATAGAACCAAGGCACGTTCCAACCGTTGCCGCTGTAGCACTGAGATACCAACCCCGTTTCGAGATTATACGTCGTCTGCACCGTTATAAGATTCTTCAGATTCGACTTACAAACCGTACTACGGGCCTGCTGACGGGCTTGCTGCAAAGACGGCAGCAAAATGGCAATCAGCACCGCGATAATCGCCACCACCACCAACAGCTCGATCAACGTAAACGCTTTCTTTCGCTTCATCATGGCTTCCTCACTTGGTCACAACACCCACGGATTCCTGACAAGGCATAGAAACGCCAGCCAGCGGACAGTTCTTCCCGCAGCTCTGCCGGCCCACCATATGAGGACGCAGCACAAGCGTCCGGAAGTTGTTACGACTCTTGCTCTCGATCCGCTCGTGGAGCAGCTTGACCGCCCGGCGAGCCATCTCCTTCTTCGGAATCTCCACGGAACTGAGCGTCGGATACGTATACGCCGCGAATGGCTCATTGTCATATCCAATCACAGCTATCTGATCCGGAACCTTCACGCCCACCTCATGCAGCAGATTCATCAATTTGAACGCCGTCCCGTCGTCCGTAACAATCATCGCTTCGATCCCGTACTTCAGGTGCTCCTCGATGATCTTCAGAAATTTCTCCCGGTTGTGGTCGATATCGGGGGCATGGAGCAAGGACAACGGTGGAACAGGCAAGCCATGATCGGCCATGGCGGCTTCATAGCCGCGCTCACGCTGCATGAATTCGGGAACCAGGTCGGGCGTATTCGAGCGAAACGTGGCAATCCGCTTGTACCCGTGACGAATCATGTGTGTCGTGGCTTCGTAGCCCCCCGCGAAATTATCGGAAAGAACGCAATCGATTCCCGTCGGCGGAAGTTCGAGTCCCCAGTGGTCCATAATGACGCAGGGAATGGAAAGATCCTCCAGATACGCCAGCGTCTCGGGCTTGCGGATCTGGCAATGGCGGATGGCCGGCGCAAGAAGCACGCCCTGCGCACCATGCTCAGCCCCCTGGAGGACCAGGTCGCGCTCGAGCGTGGCGCTCTCCCCCACGCAATTCAGTACGATCGATATTCCGTAGGCTCGGGCTTCTTCTTCAATGGCATGCACCAGCGGTGGATAAAAATACTCCATCATGGGCACAATGACCGTCCAGAACGCCTGATTCTTCGGCAGCGCCGTCGGAGATGCCACCACCGTCCCAATACGCGGAACACGGATGAGCTTGCCCTCCGACGCCAGTTCGGTCACAGCCCGGCGCACCGTCCCCACGTTCACCCGAAGCTTCTGCGCCAAACCCCTCTCGCCCGGAACCAACCCGCCCTTGGGAAGCCCGCCCCGGCGGATCAGTCCTTCGATCTCCCGCTTCACCCTCACGTATTCCGGGACCCTGCCGTTGCCCGATGCCATTGCCTTTCCTTTCGATCCGTCCTCATGACACTCGCTAGTTGCAACTACAACTAGCAACTGTATAGTACCTCAGATCCCAGACGGTGTCAATAGGTTATTAGGCGAGTTAGGGCTTTTTCTCCAACTGAGCGGCGGCTGCGGTCAATTTCGGATCGCCCGTCAGCTTTGTGCCCTTTTGAAGGATCTCCAGCGCCTTGGCCGGCTGTCCAAGCTTCATATATACCTCCCCTAACTTCAGATAGGCATTGGAGTTATCCGGACTCAGCTTGATCACGATCTGAAATTCCTCTTGTGCCTTGGCGTATTGCCCGGATTTCTCATACAGCAGACCCAGGTTGTAGTGAGGCGGCGGATAGCCCGGGCTGAGTTCCGTGGCTTTCCTATACTCGTCCATCGCCCCAGCCACGTCGCCTCGTTCCAGGCAAATCAGACCCAGGCGTTCGCACGCATAGGGCGCAAATCGAGTCTTCTCAATGGCCTCACCCGCCCGCTTTCGCTCATCCCCAACCAACTGGCGGAAAAGCTTCTCCGCCTCGTCCATGTTCTTCATGGCCATGTGAACCAAGCCAAGGTTGTACAGCGCATCGGGCCAACCCGGTTTGATGCTTAGCGCCGTCTTGAGCTCCTTGGTCGCCTCTTGAAGCATGCCCATGCGTCCGTAAATGGCCCCCAGATTCGTGTAGGCTTGGGCGTCGCTCGGGTCCAGTTCAATCACCTTCCTGAACTGCTCCGCCGCCTCGTTGAGCTTCCCCTGACCCCAGTACGTCAGTCCTCTGTTGAACTCCCCTTCCACAACCGACGATGCCGTCACGCCGACCTTGCTCTTTTCCTGTGTCTTGACCCGCTGCTCCTCGTAGGCCAGCAGATTCCTGGCGTTGACGTCTTCCGGGTTGACTCCGAGGGCCTGCTTATACAATCCAATTGCCTTCTCGATGTCCCATTTGATCCCGGCTGCGATCCCTCGAATCAGAATGTCCGAAGATTCGCGATACTTTGCCAACTTCGCCTTCTCGTCCTCAGTGCAGTTCACAAGATGTTTCGTAATGTCGGACCGATAAGGGGAAATATCTTCGATAATCTGCCCCCACGTCTCAATGTCGGTCTCCAGCGACAACCGTCGCGCCGCGTAAAACTCCAGAAACGGCTTGTCGTCGCTATTGATCACCCCGCCCGCGGCGTACTTCCGCATTCCTTCCGGATCGAGCTGAATGCAGCTCACCAACGCATACGGGTCCGTGGCGCCGATCAATTCCAGGGTCGGACGAATCTCCGGCCGCTGCATCTTCTCGCGGAAAGTCTTGAAATCGATCCTGCCGTCATCCCTGAACCCGATCAGAAGCGCGTGCTTATTCTCCCCGTTCATCGGCATCCAGAGAAACGAATTGGGAAAGACGTCCTGGAACGTCTTGAAGATAGTCTGTATGTCTATCTTGCGAACGTCCATGGGTATCCAGGAGGACATGATCCCCCCGGGATTCAGCCTATCCCGCCCCGCCTGGAAGTGATCCCGCGTATAAAGAGACGAGTTGCCGGAAAGGAACGGCCAGATCGAATCGTTCATGATCACGTCGTATGTCCGGTTGGTCATCACGACGTAGTTCTTCCCGTCGTTAAGTTGCAGATTGAATCGCGGGTCCTTGACCACGCCATAGTTGATGGAGGTGAAAAATGGAGATGCCTTGATGATCCCGCTGCATATCTCCGCGCAATCGTACCGGTCCGGATTGTGAAGAAGCACGACCCGCGAAGTCTCCCCGGTTCCGAATCCGATTTGCAGAATGGAGCGGGGATTCGGGTGAAGCAGCAGCGGAATATGGGCCTGGAAAATCTGCGTCGTCCGAAGTTTCATCGCCGTCCCCGCCACGTCGATCCCATCACTGGCGATCAGAAGGCGATTCGAAAACTGATGAACCGTCACCGTCCCCGACGGCCCTTCATCCCAGTAGACAAGCTTGCTGTCCGCCTGGTGGTAATTGAGAAGATCATAATACAGCGTCCTGGGCGTAATGATGAACATCGCGACAACGAACACCGCGCAATAAGCGGACAACATGAGCTTCTTCGATTGTTTCGGGGCCAGAAGAACAAGAAGAACAGCCGCCACGATCAGATTCATCGCGATAAAAATCAGCATCCCGTGAACCGACCCGACCAGCGGCAGGAGAATAAATCCCGCCAGAGGCGCGCCCAGAATGCATCCCACGGTATTGGCCGAGTAAATACTTCCGATATCGCGTCCCGCCAGATGAATACTCTTTACATTCACACGTCCGATGATCGGGAACATGGCCCCCATGATAATAGTTGATGGAAGCATGATCAGACCGGCCTGAATGAACCGCGACACCATGAGCCCCTTCCACGTCGTAACCTGAAGTCCGGAGATTATGTCCTCGTTGAAGGAGACCATGTATTTCATCAGATACATCGCGACCAGAGCGGCGAAACCGACCAAGGCCTCCAGTTCGGCGAATGTGCGAAGCGGGAATTTCAGTCGGTCCGCCAGCCGCGAAGCCACGGCGCTACCCAAAGCAATGCCGAACAGGAAGGTGATAAGCATGATGCTGAAAGCATACGTCGTGGTGCCGAAAATGAAGATCAGCAGACGTGTCCAGATCACTTCATATCCCATCGCCGTCAGACCGGAGACGCCGTAGGCGAGCAATATAAACCACGCCGGCACACCGCCGTTGATTGTGGCGGCCAGTCCAGACTTCGGAGCCTCAACATCGGCCAGCGACAGATCCGACTCCAACTGCGGATGCAGCTTGGACAGCGCAAACGCCGCCAAACCAATAACCGTGTTCAGCGCCACCGCCAGGTACACCGTTCCGCTCACCCCAAATGCGGCAATAAGCACAAACCCGGATGCAAAACACCCGACCATCGCGCCGAACGTGTTCAGAGCGTAGAGTGCTCCCACTCCCGCGCTCACGGACTTGCCCTGCCGGACGAACACCCGGGTCAGAATGGGTAACGTGCCCCCCATCAAAATCGTCGGCGGCAAAAGCAGCAGGCACGAAACGACAAATCGAACCGCCTCCAGAAACTTCGGATCGGGCGAGATCGAGTTATAGACGAACGTGTAGAGGACATACGAAAGCTTCACGCCCCAGGGCATGAGAACCGCACAGGCGGCAATTCCAAGCTCCAGGATGGCATAGATCCTGAGAGGATGCCTGATCCTGGTAGACGTCCGCCCAAGGAGGTAACTGCCCAAAGCCAAACCAGACATGAACGCCGAGAGCACCGCACTGGTGGCATACACGGTATTCCCGAATACCGTCGTGAGCATGCGTACCCACGTCACTTCATAAATCAAACCCGCAGCCCCGGAAATGAAAAACAACAGGACAACGATCAGTCTCGCCATAATCACCTCTCAAACCAATAGTAAACCGACACTAAACGGTCATCTGCCGTTGATTTCGAGTGCGAATGCATAACCAAATCGACTGGTGCTGTTCGTCATGGCGACACGTAAGACATGAATTCAAGTGTGAAGCATTACTGCACAAATCGTTAAGCAGCCATGTACTATGTATTATACCTTAACTCGATAGTGGGCGTCAATCCGAAACCTCTGCCAAACCGAAGGGCTACACGGACTTCCACTTCGAAACAAGTGCGCTTGGGCGGATGAAACCTTACCCGAACGTATCGTCAACAACCGAGCGTCAGGCTTTGTCGCGTGCAGGATGACGCAATGCGCACCTTCTCTTGCTGCATAACGCGAAGAATCTGGACTCTACCACACAACCACTTATCCCTCCGCTTGAGCTTTCGTCCGGCGCAATACGAGGAAAAACATTGCATGCTCCCGAATGTGGATATATGATGCATCTGAGTTGACGGGGGAACGAATTATGAGCAGATTTCTTATTCCCAGCCTATTTTTCGCGGTGGTCCTTTTTACCGGGTGTGCCAGGGAAGAAACGCCGCCGGACCAGAAGGATGGATCCACCGAATCGCTGGATGACTACAAAACACGACGCCTGAAAATGGAGAAAGAGAAAAATGACCTCTATCGACAGATGAAAGAACAACTGGATCGGACCCAGCGGGAACTGGACGAACTCAAAGCCGACGCCAGGAAAAGCGGCAAATACAAGAATCCG
Source organism: uncultured Phycisphaerae bacterium (assembly GCA_964563935.1). Lineage (GTDB taxonomy): Bacteria > Planctomycetota > Phycisphaerae > JAAYCJ01 > JAAYCJ01 > JBAZZQ01. Next base: position 6,814 of record CAZLZE010000003.1, read on the forward strand.
GACTACCGGCAGAGAATCGACAACCTTCAGCAAAAAGAGTTCAATCTCCGAGATGACCTGGAAAAAATCAAGAACGCCAGCCTGGTAACATGGGAAGACCTCAAACCTCGACTCAGGGCTGCCCTGGACGACCTGGTCGGCGGACTGCAGGACGCGATCTCAGAGTTCCGATTCTCCCGGCCGTCGCCGCAGCCGGACCGATAGAGCGAAGTCGGCAAATAACGCAGAACATCGCATAGAGAGGGGGAAACAACCATGCTGTCGTGGGCCATCATCTTTCTGATTATCGCCATTATCGCAGGCTTCTTCGGTTTCTACGGGGTCGCGGGCACCGCCGCCGGGATCGCGAAGGTGCTCTTCATCATCTTCCTGATCCTCTTCGTGATCTCGCTCGTGGTAGGCCGTCGGCCGAGGGTCTGAAAACCCCAAACCATCACAACGGCTTGCGCCAGACCTGAGGAGCGAGTTTCTCCACAGGCATCTCGGGCGTTCCGAAACTCGTGCAGCTGCGGTTGTCCATCACCAGCAGCCCGCCCGGCTTCAGCGACCGGTACAGATTGGCATAGATCGCCTTCGGCTCGCGGGCCCGAACCAGTACACACAAACAAACAATCACGTCCACCGACTCGCCAAACGGCCCAGCCGAAAAATCATACACGCACGCCTTCACCCCCGGATACTGGACCGCAATCGCCTCGATCACCGCGGAACTGATATCGCAGACAAAATGTTTCGACCCCGTGGGAAGCACGGCCGCCAATTCACCCGGCTCGTACGAACATAACGTTACCCCCGGAATCCGCCGGAGCAAGCCATCAAGATTCCGCAAAAACGCCCGGTAGCGATTCGCCAACCACGAAAGCTTCTCCCCTTCGCCCGGCCGAAGCCGATCGCGAAGGATCGTCGTCACCGCGCCCGGACCAATCTCCAATACGGCGGGCGACGCCATCCCCAACTTCTCAAGCCACTGGCCTAGATCGCCAAACGTCCCCTCATGCCGCCGCGGCCACGTCGTCGCATTCACCTGTCGAGCCATACTCAAAACAATAACCTCCAGTTTCCCAAGCCCTATCATAAATTAGCCACCAGCCACAATCCAGCTTTTACATTAACGTCGAACAATGGGGACGCCACAGGCGTCTCTCTCGCGCTTCGCGTCCAGAAAACGTCACCTTCCCTAAAAGCTGAAAGGGTGGGCCTTGTCCCACCATCTTCTCTTTTCCCCGGCTCTGCCGGCCATTGAGATCGGTATCGTTAATGAAGCAACTTCCAGTTCCGAGTCTTCTTCCAGCAGAACTTCCCGCCCTCGGGTCATTGCAAGGGGAGAACCGACAAAGCAATCCGGCCCTCGAATGTGCATGATCCTCCGAACCTCAGATCGCCACGTCGCTCCGCGCCTCGCGATGACCCGAAAAAGAGGATGCTTCTTTATCCATCCTTTTCTCAATGGCCCCCCTGCGTCAGATGAGGGGCCTCTTCTTATGGCGAACGCATTCTTGCGTGCGTTTCTTTCTCCCCTTGTTGTGGCGAGATTTAACGTGCGTCTTTTTCTTCTCTTTGGTATCCATGACAAGGTAGGCCTTGTCATGGATACGTAGCCGGCCTTGCGATTTCGGGTTTTGCGGCAGATGATTGCCGCAATGTGATAGATGACGGAGTAAACATTCCCGTTGCGTGGTGGGGAAAATTTAATCTGGATACACTGGTGGGACAACGCGTGCGAGTCAAGATCGCGATTCGGGGCATCAACCCGCAACGGTAGGAGATGGCGAGAGTCGAAGTCCCGTGGTTTTGCGCGTTTGACTTTGCGGAGGCGTAAGACTCCGGTAAGACCGGATGTCGCGAAAGGCGACTATCTCTGATCTCCAACCGGCATGGTGCCGGTGAACGTACGCGTGGAGACCTATTTCAGCGTGACACGGTACAAACGGACGCCAGGGGTGAACGGCATGACCGAACCTTTGGCGGCAACCGTTTTTACCACTCGGCCGCGAAAATCGACGTGCTCTATCCGATCGATCGTTCGACCTTTGAACCTTACATCACCTTGGACGAACAGCATCGGATCAAACGGCTTGCCCTTGGGGTCCATGCCCCCCGTGGTACCGATCGCGGTGACTTCATACTGGGTCGGGGAGAGTTTTTCCACGTAGACCGTATTGTATTCATTGGTCGTCAGATTGATCACCAGGTCGGGAAAGTCCACCTTCTGGGCCGCCAGGGTTGTTACCGCGCGGAAGTGCGGCGTGGTGACCTTGAGGATGCCGCGTCCCGCGCCGTGAATACGATAGACCTGGCCATTTTTAAAATTAGCCTTCCACTGAGCAAACGCCTCCAGGGCAGGATCGCTCTTGGCCAAGGGTTTGATTTCGCAGGACTTGAACAACCGCCCCGCCGCCCGGTAGCTGAACTGCCAGGGGACATCCAGATTGCAGTGATAGACTTGGGGGGTCGATTCGGTCGTCGGCTCGACGAAGCCCACGCCGTGATTCATCGGCCAGACGTGCCAAGTTAGTCCATCGCGGCCCTGGAGGCTGTGGTAGACGGCGGCGAAGAGCGGGAAGGGAATCCGCATAGCGCTAAGCCAACTGCCTTCGCGGATTTCACTGCCCCAGATCGGCCGATCGACGGCGCCCTTGGGGCCAAGATAGCTCGAGCCGAAGTAGACACAGAGCTTGATCGTGTCCCAGGTGTACAGGTTGATATTGGCCTCATCGTACGGATGCTCTTCGATATAGGGCATCAGGCCGCTCTTAAGCCACAAGAAGCCCATTTCGCTGTCAATCCCAATAGCATTGTCGCAGTAAAGGGCCGGCCGATCCCAGCCGGCGGCGCGGAAGCATTTGAGCATGTCCCGCTGAAGGGCGGCATCGAGCTCGAAGGTAAATGTGACGAAATCTTTTCGCCGGGCTTCGGAAAACGCCGCGGGGGTGAGTTCTTTTTTCTCTTTTTCGTTGGCACAGGCGTACGGGTCGATCGGGAGAGCTTTTACAGTGCCTTTGGCGAGCGATTCGTCGGGTAACAGGCCTTTTTTGTCCTTCTGTGTCCAGGCGGCGGCGAGTTTTTCGTCCGAGCCGTATTTTTTGAGCAGATACGCATTCCACTTGGCAAGAAATTTGTTCATGAAGTACGGCGGGAGCGCCCGGAAGAACGGATTTCGATAAAACGAGCCCCAGCAGGAGTTCTCGTTGACGCTATAGAGCAGTGCGAGTTGAGGATCCTTGGCCAGTTTGACGCCGGTCTTGGGGTTTTTGAGCGTTAAGAGGTTGGTTGCCCATTCCCGCTGCAAGAGCGAGGCCCGCTCGTCGATCGTGGGAAGACTCTTGTAAATCTGAATGGCGTTGGAATCGCTGTTGATCTGCCGGTTGAGCTTATCAATCGCTTCGACCCAGGCCTTTTCATCCTCGGGCGTAGTCTTGAGGATTTTCACATCGTCCAGCCCAAAATGGCTACAGACGCTGAGCGTGATGGCAACGTAGATTTTCTTTTCCCGCATCTTATCGAGAAAGCGGTAAAATTTATCGACGTTGATAATTCCCCGCGTGCTTTTAAGGTCCAGGCCGCAGGGACGAATTCCGGTGGAGCATGCCTTGCCGTCCGGACCGATCTCGCCCCAGTAGGTCCAGTCGATGGTGTGCAGCCGGAGCATATTGACGCCGAGAAACGCCAACTGGTCGGCCTGCTGCTGGAGTTCCTCGTCGGTCAGGTTCAGCCCGGACCCCTGATTGAAGCCCCAGATTTTGAATTCCTTCCCATCGGCCATGAATTTCTCGCCTTTAATCGTGATCATGGGCAGATCGTCACCTACAGCCGGGGAAAACGAACTGATCACTATTAACAACGCAAGGGAAAGAGACAACTTCATAGTAAATACCCTTTGAGATATTCCACTTTTTTACAGGCTCTTTAGTTCGTCCCAGGTGACCTGGCATCCGCCGTCGGGGGTGAATTTCGTATAGACGCAGGTTTCATAGAAGACGAAGCCGGCGAATCGTCCGTCATCTTGGACACGCTTATATTCTTCCTTCAGAAGTTTCGGCTGAATGTAGCGGTTGACGTAGACGGGAAGGTTTTTCCGGCAGCACAGGTCGGTTATTTCGTTGGCGACATCATCGGTAAACACGGAATCAAACGGTAACGCGAAAGTCCGGATCATGCCCTCATCGAGCAGACCTTCGGCGATCCAGGTCCGCCAGTCGAAGTTCAGATTGGCCGGGTAGGCCAGCTTCCGTCCGCGGGGCGGATTCGGGCGATACCAATCGACCTGGAAGTTGATCCGCATCCGTTTGCCGTATGAGGAAATCAAATTTTTCGACCGGCGAAGAAACTCGGTGTAGGCCTCGCCCCGGACTTTGGCGATGGCGACGGGATCGCAACTTCCGGCTCGATCGAGGATGACCTGATTATAGCCGTAATCGTCCGGATAATCGGTCATGGTACTGTGGTTTTCCTCGCGGAAGTCGACGCCGTCGACGCCCGTATCGAGAATCTCACGGAGGCAGGTGAGCCAGTAGTCCTGGACGGCCGGTTCCGTCTCACACAAAGCTCCCGCCAGATATTCGTTTCTTCCGCGGGTGTAGCCGATCAGCCCCCGCCTGCCGGAGGTGTTGGGCTCGTCGAGGCACATCCGCTGATAGCCGTAACCGTGATCGTAGACCAGGCCCCAGTTTCGAAAGTCGACCTGGTCGGCCAAACAGATGGCGGTGCCAGGGGCGAAGACACCGGGAACCTCATTGCCATGTTGATCCAGGGCGACCATGACCTCCGGTCCGACATTTTCGAAGTCGGCGGGCCCGTCAGTAAAATTGGTGGTAACCATGATGAAGGGGTCCGTCAGCCGGAAGCCCGAGAGCGTCAGCACACGCACGGGATCGCCTTTTTTCGTGATTTGGACATCGTTGATATCGTAAGTATCCTTTACCGCCGGTTCAACCGTTTCCTGAAGATCAAAATCGATATCCTGTTTTTGATAGCGATAGTTAAGCTTGCTGGTCCAGATTTGGAGATGGTCTTTAGTGATGCGGGTCGGCGAGGCATCTTTTTTAAAGAGCTTTATCGCATGGATCGGAATGGTCGCGATATTCGCCGGAAGATCGTCCGTTCTTCGCCGGATGCGGAGGTGAGGATGATCCACGACGAAGCGATCGAGCCATGTGAGACGTCCACCGAGATGGGCCAGCCGACCGAACATCACGGCCTCGGGAGAGCCTTCCGGGAGGATCATCGCCGCACCGGTTTCGTAGGGTTTGAAATAGGCATGGATTTCCAGCCCGTGGCGGTGGGCGGCCTCAGTCGCGACACGGAGCGGATTGCCGAGAACATCATAGGTCGCGACCAGATTTTCCCAATATTCGAGGGCGTAGGAATCATCGACGGGATATTTAAGCGCGGGAGTGAAAAATCCCCCGTGAGTGTCGCCATAAAATCCCCAGCTTACACGTTTCACTCCACATTGTTTCAGTGCGGCCATCATCGAATCGATATGCCGGGCGGTAATCGGCTTGGCGGCATAGAGTGCGTCGTCGGGAAAATCCACGAGGGCTTCACGGATAAAAGGGGTGCACGTATTCATCTTTTTCTTTCCAAGAGTGTTCTACACTTCATGAACGTATGGACGAACTATTTCAAGGTCACGCGGTAGAGGCGTACACCGTCGACAAATGGCATGGCGGCGCCCCGGCCGGGAACGGTTTCTATCACCCGGCCGAGATGATCGATATGCTCGATGGTGTTGATCTTTCGGTTTTTGAACGTGACGTTACCTTCAACGAATCGCCGCGGGTTCCACATGCAGTTCTGGCCTTGGACCATGTCGCCCGTGGTGCCAATCGCGGTCACTTCGTACGCGTCCTTGGACAGCTTTTCGACATAGACGGTGTTGATCTGGTTGCTGGTCAGATTGATCACCACGTCGCTGAAGTCGACGGCTCGGGCGATGGGCGAGACCACGGTGCGGAAGTGCTCGGTGTTGATCTTGAGCAGCGCGGTCTGATCGTCGCCGTGACGACGGAAGACTTGATCGTTAATCACGTTCCCCTGCCAGTCCATGAAGGTCGTCAGGTAGGGACTTCCCTTGGGCAGAGGCTTGATTTCGCAAGATTTGAAGAGTCGCCCGGCGGCGCGATAGCTGAACTGCCAGGGATAGTCCCAATTGCAATGGAATCCGCTGAATTCGAGAATCCCCAGGGGTTCCTGGAGTATCCGGAATCGCATCATGTCCCATACGTGCCAGGTCAATCCGTCTCGCCCCTGCAGGCTATGATACATGGCTGTGTACATGGGCATGGGAATTCGCGTCCAACTGAGCGTGCCCATGCCTTCGCGGAATTCGCTACCCCACATGGGTCGGTCGGCCCCCTCGGCTGTGAGGTAATTCGATCCACAGTAGGTGCAGATGCGGACCTTTTCCGCTCGAACAACGTCATAGTAGGCTTCGTCGTAGGGGTGCTCCTCGATATAGGGCATCAGGCCGCTGTCGAGCCACATTTTGCCCGTGTCGGCACAGATTCCGATGGCGTTATCGCTGTAAATGGTCGGCCGGGTCCAGCCGAGGGTTCGATAGTGCTCCTGCATGATCCGCTGATGCGCCGTGTCGAGCTCGAAGGTGAATCGAACGAAGTCCAGTCGACGGGCTTCGGAGAAAAATCCGTAGGATTTTTCCGGCAGTTCCGCTTCCGTACAGGCATAGGCATCAACCGGCAGGGCCTGGACCGTTCCTTTGACCAGCGATTCATTCGGTAAAAGGCCTTTCTTGCCGTCCTGCTTCCACGCGGCGGCGAGTTTTTCATCGGTACCGTATTTTTTCAGCAGATACTGGTTCCATTTGACGAGGAACTTGTTCATGAAGTACGGCGGCAGGTTTTTGAAGAACGGATTTCGGTAGAATGTGCCCCAGGAGGAGTTCTCATTGGCGGTATTGAAGAATGCCAGTTGCGTATCCTCGGCCAGCTTGACGCCGGTTTTGGGGTTCTTCAGGGACAAAAGATTCGTCGCCCATTCCTTTCGGAGCAGGAGGGCACGTTCGTCGATAGCGGGCAGGCTCTTGTACAGTTGAAGGTCCGGCACGGGCGTGTTGAGCCTGGTGATCGCCTCAACCCAGGCTTTTTCGTCTTCGGGCGTCGTCTTGAGGATTTTGACGTCGCCGGGACCGATGTGGCTGCAAACGCTGAGCGTAATGGCTACATAGATTTTCTTTTCCCGCATCTTATCGAGGAAGCGGTAAAATTTATCGACGTTGACCAGACCGCGGGTGCTCTTAAGGCCCGTTCCGCAGGGTCGAAGACCGGTCTCCAGCGGTTCGCCGTTCGGACCGGGCGAGTCGCTGCAAGTCGTCCAGTCGATGGCATGCAGGCGAAGCATGTTGACGCCGAGGAATTCAAGTTGATCCGCCTGCTGTTGAAGGTGCAGGTCGCCCAGATGCAATCCGCCGCCCTGATTGAAGCCCCAGATTTTGAATTCCTTGCCGTCGGCCATGAATTTGTCGCCCTGAATGGTGATCATGGGCAGCGGTTTGGCGGCAAGGACAACGGGACTCATAACCAATAACATAAACAGGAATCTTACTCTTCTCATAAACGTTTTCCTCTACAAAAGTCGATTAAGGGGTCTGCCATCCGGAAGCAATGAGGCCGAACGGCGCCGGCGGCGGACATCCGCATCCATATGCTGCCGGGCTTGAAAGGCAAATAGTCAATCCAGGGCTACCCGGTATAGTCGAACTCCATACACAAACGGCATGGCGGAACCGTTTCCGGAGACGGTTTCTATGATAGCGCCGGTATGATCGATGTGGTCGATCTTGCGGATCCGTCGATTTTTGAACGTGGCCGTCCCGGCTACGAAATCACGAGGGATGAATCGCATATACTGGTCCCCGGCCTTTACCCCGCCGGTCGTACCGACGGCGGTCACTTCATACGTGTTGTTGTCGAGTTTTTCCACAATCACGACGTTAAAGGTTTTCGCGGTCAAGTCGAGAACGACATCGCCGAAATCGTGTTTGTATTCCTTCTGAACGGCCAGGGCGCGGAAGTGTTCGGTGTTCACGAGGAGGCACCCGTTTATGCCGTTGAGACGGTAGACATGGTCGGTCTTGATGGAGGCGTCTTTCATCATGGCTGCACGTCGCGGGTCCTGCCGGGGCAGCGGTTTGATTTCGCAGGATTTAAACAGCCGGCCGGCGGCGCGGTAGACGAAAAGCTGGGGATGGTCGGCTCGCATATTGTGACTTTCCGGAGCGTTGATTTCTTCGAGGGTCAGAAGGACTTGCTGGCGTTTCAAGCCCCAGGAGTGCCAGGTGGCTCCATCCCGACCCTGGAGAGAATGGTAAGCGGCGATAAATAGTGGGAATGGAATCCGCAGTTCGTTGACGGAGCCATTCGCCTGGTTGATTTCACTGGCCAAGTGCGGACGGTCGGCTCCTTCGGGTCCAAGGAAAGTGGCCCCCGAATATTGAACGAGTCGGAGCCAACCCCAATTAAATAAGTCGACATTGGCTTCGTCGTAAGGGTGATCTTCGACGTAAGGCATCAGACCGCTCTTGAGCCACATCGAGCCGGTCTCTCCATCTATGCCGACGCCATCGGTAGAAATGCAAGGCCTGGTCCAGCCAAGGGATCGGTAATGGGCGACCATCTCCCGCTGGTGTCGGGCGTCCATGTCGAACAGGAAGGCGACAAAGTCCTTTCTCCGCTGTTCGGAAAATGACATTTCTCCTTTTTTAGGCGGATTGGTGTAAGGGTCGAGCGGGAGCAGTTTGAGGCTGCCTGTTTTGAGCGATTCGCCCGGTAGCAGGCCCAGTTTTCCTTTTTCCCGCCAGCTGGCCGCGAGCTTCTCGTCACTGCCGTATTTAGTCCGAAGATACTCACACCAGCGTTTGATGACTTTGTTCAGAAAATACGGTGGAATATTGGAATATCGCTGTGTGGTATCGCGATAAAAAACGTTCCAGCTTGACATCTCGTTGACGGTGTTCAGGAAGGCCAACTGCGGATCCTCGGCCAGCTTGACTCCGGTTTTGGGATTCTTCATGCTCAGGAGGTGCGTCGCAAATTCCTTTCGCAGGGCCAGCGCCCGTTCGTCGAAGACAGGAAGGATTTTGGACAACATACTTTCCGGAATCTGGGCGACAGCCTCGGACCAGGCTTTGGCGTCGGCGTCATTGGTCTTCAGGACGTCCACATCGCCGGGCTGGAAGAAGCGGCAGACGGAGAGGGTAATGGCGACATAGATTCCCTTTTCACGGAATTTATTAAGAAGGCGGTAGAACTTATCCTGGTTGACGAAGTGCCGGGTGGTGGTGTCAGGTACGGCGATCAGTCCGGAGGCCAGGGGTTCTCCATTCGGCCCGGGACTGTCACGCCAGGGAGACCAGTCGATGGTGTGCATACGCATCATGTTGACACCGAGAAATTCCAGTTGATTGACTTCCCGGTCGAGCTGCTCGTCGGTCAGGTGCAATCCGTGGCCGAAGTTGAAGCCCCAGATTTTGAATTCCTTGCCGTTGGCAACGAATTTGTCGCCGTCGATGGTGATCATCGGCAGTGGTTTGGCGGCCAGGGCAAGGGAACAGGTGACTAGAAACATGCTCAGGGCGCACTTGATCCTCATAAAGAAACTCTCCAAAAAGCAGCAGAGAAATTAAGGTTTTTCGACCCAGAAATAGTGAGGCCAATCAGAACCGTGGGCGTACATCCAATTCGGGAGAGGGCCTGCTCCCATTGGAAAATCGAAAGAGGAATACCATTTCGCGTGGCCATCGCTGTAGAGTTGGTTATAGCCACTTACGTTTTGAATACCCCCGCCGGAATGGTTGCTCCACCAATAGACCGGGACGGGGTCTGACCACCCGGACGTGATGACGTCGGCTACCAGAGGTCCGACGGGGTCCTCGGGTTTGGTCGGGGAAAGGCTTCCCCGGTATCGTCCGCTGGAGCCGACTCCCAGATGTGTCTGGAACAGATAACATCCCGGCTCGAAATAGTATCGATAGCTGGAGTCGTAGTAGTACATGGTTGAATACCTGGCGGGAACAGACGGACATCGCCAGATCATCTTCTCAACATCGCTGGCGAGATAGTCCTGCCCGTTCTGATTCGTCAGAGATGCCTGTCCAATGAACTTGTTCAGCTCCAATGCTGCCGCTTTGTCCATTCGCGTAATCACGCCGCCTCGATTGAGCGGGTTGGCCACGTACACCGTAAAGAACGGGGACGGGAATTCACGATATTCCTGGGCATAGCCCATGTATCCGATCCCAATCATTCGGAGATTCGATGCACACATCGTCCGTCTGGTCATTTCGCGTGTCTGGGCCAGGGCCGGCAACAGAAGCGCAACCAGAACGGCGATAATCGCGACGACCACGAGCAGTTCAATCAGTGTGAAGGCATTTTTCTTTTTCATGGCACCCTCTGCCCAAAAAAACTTTATGTCGGCGTTTCTTCGCGCCAGATTCCGTCTCGACGACGCACGAGAAAGACGCGGCCGTGAAATTCACGGGTCGGCGGACCGGGTTCCCTTCGTCGTCGATCCAGCAGTTCGATGGCCCGGGTCGCCAAGTCCCGAAACCGGCAGGTAACGGCGACGGCATCGGTTCGTCCCCGAAACGTGTTCTGCAGGATTTCCAAGCTCAGCACGGCCACCATGGCCTGCGGGGCGAACAGGTCGCCGAAGACCTCGCAGAGACCTTCGCGAGCCCGCAGCTCATCATCGCCGTAGTAGACCAGTCCGGTGGGGACCTGGTTTCGCTGGAACCACTCATCGATCTGTCGTCGCGCCTGTATGCCCAGGGCTTTGGTCCCTTCCGGATCATGTTCGGTCGCCAGCCTTACGCTCCAGGTGGGATCGGGCTCGATACCGTGACATCGCAAAGCGTCGCAGAGCCCGCGATAGAGTTCATGATCCCAGACCATAAATGGCCCCCATCCGACCATGGCGATGCGTCGATGACCCTGACGGATCAGGTATTCCGTCGCCTGGTATCCAAGGGCAGCATTGTCGCTCAGCACCGTGTCGCAGACGGGCGGCGTGCGGACCTTTTCCTCCATGTCCGAAACGTGGACGATGGGAAAGGAACTGGACTTGACCAGATCGCTGATCGCCTGACGGGAAAACGGACCGACAAGAATGGCACCGAGGGAATGCGACGCATCGAGCCCCATGTGGGCAACTTGATCGAGCGTATTGACGGAAATGACATGAGCCAACAGTCCCTGTTCCCGCAACACGTCGGAGATGACTCCGACAAAGGTCAGGCCATACACTGTATTTGTCGCATTGGTGATCAGATGGACCGTGGTCACCCGCGGCGATTTGGACACAACGAACGTGCCTTTGCCGCGTACCGATCGGAGCAACCGCTCTTTCTTCAGCCGTGCGATGGCGTGGCGGACCGATTGACGACTTACGCCAAACTGGTCGGCCAAGTCACGTTCCTGCGGCAGGCGGGCGCCGGAAGTGGTAATGATCTTTCGGAGCTCACCTTCAACGCGATCGACGACAAGCAGTTCTGCATCACCGGTTTTCGCATCTGGACGCCGTCTCGACCTGTTCAATACCTGCGACATACCCACATCATACCATACCACTAATATACAGTCAATACACATCCAGATATAAATACATAATCGCTATAACCAACGAGCTTACAAGCTATTATCACAAAACCATCCACACAAACTATACCATACCTGTGGCATACCTGACACAACCAGCGAATGCTTTCAGGGGAGGCGACAATGACGAATGACAGAATGTTTGATGACGAATCAATGACTAATCACAAACCGGGAGTCTCAGCCTTTACGTCATTGGAACAATCCTCATTGCCTGCCATATGACTTCCATTTGACATTCGGGGGCGAACACCTCATATTGATGGTTCAATCTTGGTTTGGAGAGACATGAACATGATCGAAAGGCGAGTGATTGAATTCAGTTCCACGGTTGACGGGACGGGTCCTTTGTATGCCGAGGCTGTATGGGATAACTCCCTGAAGAATCTGCCCGTCGTGGCGGTGATGTGCGGGTATCACGGGACGCGGGAGAATGTGGCGAGCACGGTGCGGCGACTGGCAGAGAAGAAGCTCTGCGCGGTAGGGATCGATATGCGAGGACGGGGCCGATCCGCGGGAACGCCGGATTCGGGAGCGGTGGAGATACATGACATTATCGACGGCCTGACGGCGGTGTGCGGGCAATTGGCGTCCTGGGTGGACCCGGAGCGATGGAACATTGTCGGCTACAGCGGAGGCGGCGGGAATGTATTCTCCGCCATTACGAAGTTCCCGGATCGATTCCAGGTGGCAGCGGCGTTTTTCGGAATCAGCGACTATGAATACTGGCATCGGAGCGAGGGGCGTGCGGACTGCAATCGCACGATGGAAAAATGGATCGGCGGAACACCCGACCAGGTGCCTGAGAAGTACAAAGCCCGCAATTCCGCTTTCGCGGCGGGAAATTGCCTCAAAACTGAGGTTCACATTTTCTGGGACGAGCAGGAAGCGGATTGCCCCGGCCGGATGAACGAGATTTTCGCCGAGAATGCCACCCAGGCTGGTCATCAGCATGTGATCTGTCACAAGAGCAAGGTGACGGACAAACACCGATGGTACCACGGGTACGAAGACGATCACGCGGACCTGATTGCCGCGCAGGATTTATTCGTCCCGAGAATGCTGGAACGGAATGTAGATTTGAGCTTGCCGCCAACCGGACGGTTGAAGGTCGCGGGATACGTGGAGACGCGAAACTTCAAGTTCTGGCTGGGAAATGGCAAAGCCGGGGCCGCCGAAATCACGTATAATCTTGATCCGAATCGGACGTGAAGAACTATTTTTCCCGACTACGGGCGAAACCTTCATCTGGAAGTTCATTTTCTTTCCAGCCAAATGCTTGGCGGGGACCTCCAGCGTCAGATCCCAATTGCCCGGAGGCGGATCCGACGGGGCGGCGCGGTAATCGTAGAGCACATAATCCGACGGTGTCATTTCCACATCCAGCCCTGCCTTCGGGCCAAGCAGCCGAATCCGACCTTCCCACCGCCAACTGCCATAAGTGAGCACCCGCCTCGTATACTCGCTCGAAAGCGGCACGCCGTTAAAGGTGCCTCCCAGCGTCGTCGCGGAGTTGATGTAAGCGTAGTAGCGAAGCACGACGAATTCCTCCGGCATGATATCCCGCTTGGCCACCGATTCCATAGACATCAGAACCTGCCCATCCGGGCGAATCAGCATGAACGTATCGACGTCGAGATACGCAAACTCTCCGCGGATCGTCACCAGCGTCGATTTGTTCGGCAACTCGGCCCATTGCGTCTTGAGCTTCGGCGCGGTAGGAAAGAGCCATTGACTATTGCGGGGACCAAAATCGATCCGGTTGACCAGCAACTCGCCGGCCACCTTCCAGCTCGAGATGTTCCCGTCTTTATCGATGGTCAGCGTCGTCGGCCCGGCAGTAAACGTCACCGGCGATGTCACCTCGTTGAAAGGAAGCGACAGTTCCACTTTCCCGGCAGTGATGTTTCTCGCCGCGGTTTTCGGCGGAAGTTTCGTCCGCCCCGTGATAGCGATCACAAAAGGAATGGCCTGCACTTCGCTGACAATATCCAGGCTTGTGATGATTTTTTCCGGATGGGGATTGACCCATTCCTGGGCATAGAGCGTCACAGCATGCAGGGCATTGTTGCCGGTCCAGGCGGCCTTGGCTTCGGCCAAATCGTCGGTGTTGTCGCTCCACCAGTTATTCACGTGAACGCCATACTTCACCGGCACCTGCACCTGCGTTCCATCCGCGTAGTGAATTCCATATCGCCAGACGATTCCCCCCGACCACGCGCAGCCGTGGAGAAAGACCAACCCCGCCGCCTTGCGATTGACGGGAATTCCCTTCACCTCGCGAACCAAGCCCTGCTGGAATTTCCTGCCCGCGAGCATGATCGCCTGCCCGCCGTCCCGCTCCACCACATGGAACGGCACACCGCAGAAGACCTGGTCGCCCGTCGGCAGGACGCGAAGGTCGTTATGGCCCTGATCGGTCCAGCCGCCCTTACCATCATTGGGCGTATCGTCTCGAAGCGAGCGATTCACAAACGGACCGAGGTCCACGGTGAAGAAATCTTCCGGATTCGCCACCTGTCCCTGCTGCCACGTCCCGCTCATCCCAAGATTCGTCAACAGGGTCTCGCCCACCCGCCTGGCCTTGGACGTCCTGGTCCGAAGCCAGTCGATCTGATCGATCACCAGGCGACCTTTTCCGAGTTTCACTTCCTGCACAAAAGCCGGCTGAGTCAGCGGCTTGGCTTCTGGAATTTTGAACGCGGTTCGCCCGAGATATTCTATATTGTAGACGGCGGTATCCGGACCGTCGTCACACCATCGCAGATCGGATCCGCTTAATCCGCTGAGCATCCCATCGCCCCGCCCCATAATCAGCGCCTTATGCCCCCAGCCCGGTTCCCATGCGATCCCCGGTACCAATTTGCTCAGAAGAATTTCCGACGCCAGAGACAAGTCCTTCAGATAGACCACGCCGCCGTTTTGTGCGAATTGTCGAAGCGCGGCGATAATGGGCTCCGGCGATTTGGCCAGGAGCGGTTCGAAGACCGGCCCGTGCAACAACACAGCCGAGCAACCGGCCAGACTTTCGGAACTGATCGCCGACAATTCTCGAACCGACGCCCCACGCTCCGTCAGCCACGTTAGCAGGTCGCCATCCGCATAGACTCCAACGGTCGACAAGGATTTGTTCGATTCTCCGCGATCAACCGCGTATCGCAGCGTTCGCCGCAGAATTTCCCCAGCCAGCGGTTCGACGTTGAAACGCGTCACGAGGCCTAATTGGCTGACGATCCAGCATCCGCGGCCGGAAGGAATCTCGAGTAGTGAAGTGCCTTTGTTGGCTATGCCCCCGTCGGCCAGGATTCGGAACGCCCCCTGCGTCGGCTTGGCCATCATCTCCGACGTCACCGCCAATCCGCCCTGCCACCAGCGAAGGTCTGGATCCGCAATCGGCCAATCCATCGTCCAGATCGGATGTCCCGTCGATCGCACGAAATTGATTGCGTGGGGTCCCTGATCAAAGTAGCTCAGGCCCGGCACCCACTCTGCCCGATTCTGCTCGAGGCACACGACAACTCCGCCGGCATCGACGAATTGGCTCGCCGCCCTCAGCCACTGGGCCCTCTTGGCGTTCGGCTGATTGGCCCCGATCACCAGGACTCCGGGCGTGCGGATTTGCGAGAGCTCTTTTTGTGTCAGTCGCGCAAACGGAACGCCCAATTTCTCCAGCGCCGCCGCTGTTCTCGTTCCCGAAGGTTCGTAGAGGAAAACCTTCACTCCGGTCGGCCAGGATTCTTTCCGTGTCGAAGGAAAAGCCCATACCGTCTTGTCGAGTCGGTCGGCCACGATATCGCCGTCCCGCAATTCCACGGTGAATCGGCTGGGCGTCCGTCGCGATACCTGCGGAACAGATACGTTGATTTCAAATCGCCGATGCTCCGCCGGGTCGAGGTTGAACCGCTGTTCCCCGCGAACCGGCTGGGCTTGACCTTCCATCGTCAGTTCCCACCGAACGAGCAGATCTTTCCGGTCGGCTGAATCGTTCAGCACCATCGCGCGAAGCGGATATGTCTGACCGCCAAAGAAGTGTTCGTGTACATCGCGTAGAAAGACCGCCAACGGTCGATATCCCAATCGGTGCTGTTCAGAATACGGGCTGGGAATCGGGCCTGTTTCAAATACTGTCCACGGACCGATTCCCGCCACACCGGTCCAGCGATAGCCTTCGATCCGCCCGCGCGTAATCTCGCCATAGACGCCGTAGCGCCGGTCGTGGTCCCAATCGTACACGCGATCACCCGCCACGATCGCCCCTTGATCCTGATTGTCGGTGTAGTCGGGCGAAAATTCGCCAATATACAGCGGTTTGCCCCGCAGCGATTGATTCGAGAAAGATCGGTACCCCATCTTCACCGGCGTTTTTTCCAGCCAGTAATTATCTTCCGGGAACATCGGCTTTTGATAGTCCCACCAACAGTGAATGTTGATGATCGGGGAAATTCCGCTGATATCGCCGTCGGCTTCGGCCTCCATGGGGCGGGTGTCATCCTCCGCCCGCATTGCGCGATACAACTTTTGCATCTCGGGATCGGTGATCTTGCCCAGGCCGTCAAGCCCCATCTCATTGCTCAAGCTCCAGATCACCACCGACGGATGATTTCGGTCGCGACGGATCCACGCCCTCAGATGGTCCTCGCAGTTCTTCCAGAACACCGGCTCACCCACCGCAAAATGCTGGTGCGACCCGAAGATCGCCGATTCATCCTTCACGAGGACACCCAATTCGTCGGCCACGTCGTACCATTCTTCCATGCGGGGCACGCCGTGCAATCGAACGATCCTCGCTCCCGTTTGCAGAACCAGCGGGTAGAATTTCTTCGGATCAAGCGATCCTTCGCCGTAGTGGGCGCCGGTCCCGAACAGGATCATCGGCACACCGTTCAGGTTGAACCGGGTCCCATCGATCCACAACTCGCGGTATCCGAAGCGCACTCGCTCGTCATGAACTGCATGGCTGCGTTCATCCGACAGGGTCACCATCATGTGATAGAGCTTGGGCTTTGCGTTTCCGACCGCAGCGGGTCGAAACGTCACCGGCCACCACATCGTCAGATTCTCGGCAGAGTATGGACTGCTCTCAAAGACACTCTCCTTCCCGGCCGGGATGGACACATCCATAGCAGGCAATCGGCCAACCTCTTTCTCGCCGTCCATGATCCGTGCAACCAGGCGACCTTTGAAATCTCTGGTGTCCGCATTGCGCACCGTCACTCGAGCACTTACGCTCTTGCTTCGAACAGACGGCTTGACGAAGACATCACTGACATGCACCGTGGGAAGAATTTTGAGGCGGACGTGATCGCAAATACCCCAGACCCTTCCGCCTTGAGTTCCCGATGGCGCGGTGAATGCTTTGTCACCCGTGGTGACCGGCACCAATCCCACGCCCACCGGAAAATCGCCCTGGACAGCCTGGTAATTCATCACACGAACCAGAAGTTGGTTAGATCCTGAGCGAAGCTGAGACGTGATATCAACCTCGAAAGGTACGAAGCCGCCCAGGTGCTCCCCCGCCTGCTGACCGTTGACAAGGATTCGACACACAAAGTTAACCGCGCCGAATCGCAGTACGTATCGTCGCGGTTCCTGCGATTTAGTCACATCGAATGTCCGCCGATACCACACCGTCGGTCCCGGGTGATCCGGCGAACTCGGGACGATGATCTTGTCCCATTTCTCGGGCACGCGATTTGTCGTCGCCTCTCGTGCGATCTCCCACTCGCCATCGAGAGATATGGTCTGAGCGTCGACGGTCAAGATGATGATCAGACCCATAGCAACAGCTATAAGATGTGTCAATTTCATGTGAACCTCATGAGAGACTTGCGCGGAATATGCCTACTTCGGCGACAGGTAATATCCCGGAGCCGCGAAACGCTCCTGATACCCAGGCCAGTTAACACGCCAATACCACCACCAGCCGCCGAGAAGGCTGCTGAATTCGACGGCCAGTTGATCCGAGATATCGATCGGCCAGAAATGCGACGATCCGTCCGCCGTCAATACGTTGCTCCCCTGCGGATGGCAGGTAAACCAGTTGTGAAAACTCCCGCAGTTTCCGGGAGATCGGGATTCGAAAACCATCACCCAGTGATCCGTGCTGAATCCGCCCATGGCACTGGCTGTGGAAAAATCGTTCTCACTCGCGAAGTATCCCTGATAATTCCACGACCCGCCGTAGCCGACCCGCCCGAAGCCGTACAGCATCAGGCCGTACGGCGCCGACGCATCGGGGCCGTAGAGCATGGAATTGCAGTTCATACCATAACCATCCCGGCCCGGACAATGCAGGAGTTTCGGTGCTCCCTGATTAAAATCCCACTTGCTTCGATCGTTGGCGTCGCTGGGGTTGTATTTTCCGTATCCGATATACGGAATCAGATAGTGGTACCAGCGGTTCCAATGATCCACAAAGGCGGCTGGGTAGTGGCCGGTGAAATCGGCCGCATAGGTCATGTAACCGAGCCCCACCTGGCGTTGATTCGACAGGCAGGCAATTTTCCTCGCATGCGCCCGCGCCGACGCCACGGCCGGCAACAGCAGCGCCACGAGTACGGCAATAATCGCCACCACCACCAAGAGCTCAATCAACGTGAAACTTTTTTTCTTCCACATAACGTATGGCCTCGCTATCGTGTGCTCAACAATTCCCGGAATTGTGAAGTAATCTCATCTTTCTTTTTCATAGGTGACAAATGTCACGCTCATGGCCGGAAGGGTCCGCTGCCATCGTCCGGCTTGTGTTCCCATTACCGTCATATCACTGGGTTGATTGTCGGCAATCGTCATGACGCGAACGGGGAGCGTAAATCCTCCCGAAAGAACCTTTTCGCCGAAATCGATTTTGACGGGGCGACTGACGGTATCCTTATTTACGAGCATGACCACGCGGCGTGATCCGTTTTGCCATGCGCAGGCATCGAGCAGCCGGCCTCGGGGGCCGTCCAGCGCGGCCGGGGGAAGCGTCGGTTCACACGCGACCCAGTTTCCGCCCGCGAATTCATTAAACCATCGATACACCCACCCGACCGGGCGCACGTGGATGGTGTCTTTATTCGGATAGTCCCTGGTCAATCCAAGGTTACTGCTCATGTCGTCGAGGGCGGCCGGTCCCAGCAGGCCGTAATGCCGGCTCAAGAGATCGTGGATCATCACGCTCGTCACCGCTGTAGTGGAAAGGTTGGCCAGGACTGAGGCGGTGAAGACCGCCGTGAGTTGACTGGCGGTGCGAGCGTCCGCCGGGTCCCAGGCCGACCAATTAATATGGAACTCATCCATAAACAACGGAAAGTTCGTACGTTTTTGTTCCGCCAGGACCGCCTCGATTCGCCGGATCGCCGGCACATAGCGGTTCGGTCCGCAGGTCACTGCTCGAAGAATCTCCGCATCGGAGGTACTCGCACTGCCGGTGGGGTAGTCATGCCAACTGAGGAAGTCGGCTGATCCTTTCTCCTGGGTCATAAAACATCGCACGTTCTGTTCCGATGCATCGCATAGCGACGGTCCGCCGACCTGGATGTCCGGATTGACTGCCTTCATCCGTTTCGCACAGCGGCGAAACAGATCCATCACCACGGTATAGTCCTGGCCGTTCTTTTTATAGATGGCTATCGTATCGGGATGATCGACTTCGTTGAACGGTTCCCAGTATTTGACTTTCATCTTTCCGGGCAGTGAATACCGCTGGACCAGCTTTGCGCAGGCCTCGGCATAACGGTCAAACTCTTCGACCATCAACCTGCCATTCGCATCCCTCGGAATGTACATTCTGGTAATGCAGAACAGAAGGTCTTTCGCTCCCCAAATGGACAAGGCCTTGTCCACCGCTTTATCCAGAGCGGCGAAATCCGACTCTTTCCATTCATTCGGTTTGCGAAAATCCAACGGAGGGTCCAGCGGAACTTGAAACCGCAGGAATTTCGCGCCCAATGACGCGACAGCCCGGTCGAAATCGCCGCCAAGGTCGATAATCGCTCCCGCATAGTTGATGTTGATTCCCGCGTACGACCGGTTCATCGGACGTACCGTCTTGCCGAAATCAATCCGAACCTGCCATGGAGACTGGTCCGGTTTGGCGACGGGTTGGGTGGACGTGGCGGCCGCGCCGACCAATGGAATAAAGCATGCCGTCAAGATCGCCGCCAGAACAAGAAGATTTGAATTCACCTTGGGGTCTCGCATAGGGTCCTTTCCGTTACCATTCATAATTGACCGGAGCATCAGGATTATTCCAATCCCGGTATCCCCACCGCCATCTGGGATCTTCATAGGTCCGACCCGCCACATGGCCATCCAAAAAGCACATCATCGCCTTCCCTCCCCCATGCCGCCAGTCAATCTCGCCGTTAGGCCAGGGATGAATGGCGAATCTATTATAAGCGTCCGCAAACATCACCAGTTCGTCCGCCTTGTAAATGCTTGTTCGGAGCTTGCTGAAAACCAGACCTTTCTTGAGATAATTCATTCCATAGGAAAGGTCAGCCGGTGACTTTAGTGACGGGCAGACCCCACAGGCCCCTTGGGTCCCGCCCGACCGAAGATATGGATAATAGTACTGGCCCCAGTTCCAGTCCCCCCGATTATCAACATAAAAGATGTCGGCGTAGTCCTCCGCATAGGCACTCGCCGCCATCCCGTGCTGCCGCAGATTCGACAAACACACCACCATCCGCGCGTTCTCCCGCGCACTTTGCAGCGCCGGCAGCAACAGCGCCACCAGCACCGAGATAATCGCCACCACCACCAGCAGTTCAATCAGCGTAAAACCTTTCTTGTTCTTCTTCATAATTTACCTTTCGCAACAGTGCTGGCTAATTCCCGGATTTTGCCCCGAAGAGAGATTGTGGGACTTATTTTTTGATTCTCTATTTTCTGGATCAGCATCTGCACGGCCAGTCGGCCCATTTCCTGGGCTGGGAGATCGACATAGGAGATTCCCAGCAAGTCCAAGGGCGATTTCATCCCCCAGGCGGCACTGATCAGAGCGACGTCCGAAAAGCTCATTCCCAGTTCCCGCAGAATCCGGTAACATAGCACCGCGGCGGATTCCATATAGGTGAAAATAGCCGTCGGTCGGTCGGGACCCCGCAAAATAGCCTTCAACTCTTCCACAAACTCGTCGTCTTTATCTTCAACCCGGTTCAAGACCCGCGGTTCAAGCCCCGCATCCTTCATCGCCAATTCATATCCCCGTCGCCGCATCGGGATTGAATAATGGCTCAGAGACCAATCCTCGGCAATGTGCAGAATCCGCCGGTACCCCTTGTCAATCAGCAGCCGTGTCGCCTGCATACCGGTAAAGAGTTCATCGAAGCACACCGAGTTTTCGGTGTGGGCATCGGCATCGCTGATATTCATCAGCACGTATGGAAGTCGACTCTCAGAGATATGACTGATCACCGACTCATCAAGTCGTCCCGTAATAATCGCGCCGTCGATCTTTCGACGCCGGAATATTTGCGGAGTACGGCCACCCCGGAACTGCGTTCCCAATTCCGGCGATGAATAGCAGAAAATAGATAAAGATTTATCATACAGAAGGGCTTCCTCCTGCGTACTGGTCAACATGGGAGAGATCCACCCCACCCAATCCACTTTTGTGTGGTCAACCGGTCCCGTCGAATACACAAACCCCAGATTTCGGGTTGAAATTGGCGTGTATGCCATTTTAGAAGCAGCATTTAGGATTCGTTCTCTAGTGGCGGAACTGAATCGTGCGCTCGTCCCGCCGCCTTTCAGGACGCTGGACACCGTGGCCTTCGAACAACCCGTCTCTTGGGCGATATCGTCCAATGTGACTTTCATTCCGTCATGGCTCCTTTGCCGCAGGCACTAAGCGAAGAGATAAATATTTATCATTCCATGATAACAAGGAGTCCGAAGCGGGTCAAGACTTTTTGTTCACGGTTTTCTGTTGCTCCAGCTATACGCGAAGTCAGGAGTGCAGCATGTCGCTCAGACCATCGGGAAAATCCGTCATAATCCAGTCAACTCCCGCCCGCATCGCCTTTCGCCAGCCTTCCGGATTGTCTTGCGGCCCCATGGCCAAACAGCCCACGCCGGCACCCTGCGTTTTTGCATTGGCCACCAGATGCGGCGATATTTGAGCAATGGGAATTTCCAGTACGGCTGGTGCGTGCAACTCAAGATCATCACCGCGACAGTAGGTGGAAATCAGGGCGATGTCGGTCCCGCCGACATCTCGGATCGCTTGTCTCAGATGGTGAGCAACGCACAGAATGACGTTTTCGAGCATGCCCGAATCACGAATATCTTGGATAAGTCCGGTTGGCTCGATGTCTCTGGCATCCAAATAGACACGGATTCGGCCTTTGGCGAGCAAAAGCGCGTCCGTGAGCGTGGGAATTCCCGTCCCGGCAGTCGGAGCCGGGATTTCATCGTGCATAAGCACGTGACGACCATCGGCTGATCGACGTACATCCATCTCGACCCAATCGTATCCCCGATCGATACATACCTGTATGCCTGCCAGCGTGTTCTCCGGCGCCAATCGCCATGCGGTTCGATGGGCCATGACCTGAACAGCCGACGTACGTCCTTCCTGTCGATCCAGTTTCCTATCCATGTTACCAGTGTGACACAGGCGACATCGATAATCAACACCCGGCTGGGAATGGATCTTGACAGCCTGCCGCCACGCTGATACCATAGAACTCCTATAGAACTTATGGAGAACATAATCTATGACGGTCATGGCCGGGAAGTCTGAACCATTTGCTTATGAGCGCGTCTGTCGCGTCTTGACGGACCTGATCCGCCGGGGACGTCTCAAGGCCGGCGACCGCCTGCCGTCGGAACAGGCGTTGGCCAGGCGTTTCCGCTGCGGCTATCACACGGTCCGCAAGGGTATGACCATTCTCGAGAAGCAGCGACTGGTTGAGCGGCGGGTCGGGTCGGGAACTTTTGTCCTGGCTGTTCCATCGGACACGGATAGACCGTCGTTTATCGCCAGGACTCGCACGAATACCAGGCTGACGGTGGGCGTTTTGTGCCCATCGAAGCTCGACAGCTTCGCCGCCGAGTTGCTTGGCCACCTTCACGAGCAGGCGACGCGTCAGGAAATGAGTCTGATTTTGCGAACCGTCACGGATTTCCAGGAAGCGGCACGCCAGACGGCGAATGAATTGGTCGAGCAGGAGTGTGACGCGATCCTCGTCCCGTGGGTACCGCAGCCGGAGCCCGTCAACGACATCTGGCATCTGGTTCACAGCGTGAATGCACCCGTCGTCCTGAGCCGGCCTATGCCGGGACTTCAAGCCAACTGTCATGAGCGTCTTGAGACGTTTGGTCAAAACGAGCACGTGATCATCGAAGCCATCTGCCGATACTTTCAGCGGCTGAACTTCGGCCACATCGCGTTTTTTGGTCCGGACACGCAGAAGATCGAGGGCCTGGGACACCGGGTCTTGGCCTATTCCCGTTACACCTCTAACCACGGGTTGGACAATCTCATCGGGCTGGTCGCGACAGGTTGCGAAGCTGTGGACCGAGTTGTCGAACGGTGGTCGAAGTATAAGGGCGATCTGGCGGTGATCTGCTTTGATGACGATCACGCCGTCCGTCTGATGACGGCTGGCCACAAACTTGGCCTTGGTATCCCCGATGACATTGCGGTTTTTGGATTCAACAACACGCCCATGTGCGAAAATGCCGATCCTCCGTTGAGCACGGTTCAGTACGACTATGACTTCGCGGCTCAGCGATTGTTGGGGCATGTTCACCATATGCTTGGCCAGCCAAGATCGCCCTGGACAGAAAAGCGGAAACCACCTTTTGTCATTCGCGAATCCTGCGGAGGAAAACGGCGGGGAGGCGAGAATCTGCCGGCGATTCTCGATGAATGTCAGAGTCTTGCCAATACCTTAAGCGAGGTGAAGACCCTATGATTTACCGTTTGATGATCGCTATCGTCGCATGTGTAACATCGTTTTCATGGGCCATGACGTGGCTGCCGACGCTGGATAGCTCACCCACACTTCACACGACGGGAATGGAAGTCATCGTACAATTGAAGTCCCCCCTGCCGGCCAGGGCGATCGTGGCGATTTCCTGCATGAATGAAAACCAATGGCGGACGGAGTTGCCCGTTGACGGGCAAAAAGTCATCAAGAAAACACTCACACCAAGCGATTTTACGTTTGAGACAGTGAAGAAGGACTGGCCGAAGAGCCCGCTCCAATTCTCCCAGGTCCGCGCTGTTGATGTGACCGTAGACGGGAAGACGGACGCCGGTATCGCGAGTGTGGATGTAAAATTCACGGGTAACGACGGCGTGGTGTATCCCTGGGAGAAGGATCCCGCACCTGTCGCGAAGGAAAAGGGACGAACCTACTGGCCCGGCATGAGTCGCACGAGCGGCGGGCATTTCGGATGGCGGTACGAACCCAACGGGCTATTGATCAATAATGTCAGTTTCAATTCCATCGATCGATGGTGGTATTACTTCAAGCCGTCGGATCTTGGTGACGGAAGAGGGTTCCAGTTCAACTTCGGTATTCCCGGGGCTCTCACTCCCGAGATCAAGACAGTGGCGAAGGGCGACTATGAGCAGAACAAGGCCGGCTTGGCCAGCCGGCAGGAGTATATCGTCGATAAGGGCGTCTATGCCGCCGATGAAGTCCATGCGGACTGGACGAGTTTCCGATGGAAACGGAACGTGAAGACGAAATCCGGTCAGACGTTTGTCCAGGAACTTCGATACAGCGCAATGGGGATCGGTGTTCAGGTGGAAACGAACTGCCCATCGTTCGAGCTGTCGTACCAGAGTCGCAAGACCAATTCCACTCACGGGCCGACGGGGATCGCGATTCCGAAAGGAAATTCGGTAAGCGTCATCAACGCGACAGCCGGCTTCGACCCGAAGCGCATGTCCGAAAACTGGATTGTTCTTCTCGGTGCGGGTGTGCCGGAAGAGATACCCGTTCTTGTGGTCTTTCAGCATCGTCCGGATCGATTGGAGTTTACCAGGCAGAGCCTGATCCTCCATCGCAAGGGCGGCGTGGGAACGCTGGCCATCGAAACGCCCTGCATGGACGGCAACGTCGATCGCACGGGCGCCAGCCTCGCCATGACCGGCACATACAATGATTGGCAGGTGTCGCCGGGAAAGATTCCGGTCAAACATCTGGCGAAGATGGTCGGACTGATGACCGCGTATCCGTGGAAATGCGATGAGACGTTCGCCGTCGCCGACGGTGAGGTGCATATTCGAGATAAGGTCGAGTTTTTGCCGTGGAAAGACGACTGGAATTCGCAGCCGACGCCTTACGCCCCGATTCCTCCTTTTGTCGCCTATTCGATACTGCGCGACTATATTCCGCATCAGAGCGTGGCGGACGTCGAAGACCTGAATATTCCGACCAAGTGGGGTCCGTACGTCGCCCGCAAGGGAAACGAGGTGGATTACCGCCTGCCCGTTCCGGACCCGTGGGATTATTATCCGCTCGGCGTGTCGCGAACCGACAAGAATGCGTGGCTTTATGATGTTCTGGCGAACTCCATCGCCCGGGCCGAAATAGAAAAAGTATGGGGCGGTTACGATACGCTTAAGAATCTCGCGCCCTCGTTCTATCCTCATTGTTCCGCTCATGATCAATCCGTCGGCGCTTTGCACGCTTCGAATTTCATGCCGAACGACGACCATCTGCGTCTGCGACAGCTCACGAGCAACTGCATGCAAAGCTCGCTTTTCCCGCAGAATTACCGTCTTCGCCGCGACCCGCTCACGGGCGAGCGGCACGTCGCCTGCACGGCTTGGGGAAACTCCGACTACACCGTCAACGGGGAGAATTCCGCCGATACCGATTACTGGCAAGGCATAACGCTTTACGGCATCTTTGTCCATGCCAAGTACAATGCCATGTGGGACACGCTGGCCAAATACTGGCCGACGATTCGTTCGCTCGTCAGTTATTGGGAGGGCCTGCACTCCTGGGCGTTGATGAGTCCTGGGGCGCGTGAAGCCGGCGAGATATACGGAGGCGACATGACGGCGGCCGGTTATGAAGGCATGGTCGGATTTTACGGATTGGCCAAGCGTCTCGGCACGCCCTATCAGCGCGATCTAGCGGCGTATTTGCTCGCCCTCAACGCCGTTCCGCGTGTCGCCATGTTCGGCTTTATGGATTGGGCGCACAAGATTCAGCACCCGGAACTCTATGGTACGTTCTCCGCCGGTTTCGGCGAGCGATGGGTGACGTCGATCAAGTCGCTATCGAATGATGTGGGCGATATGTCCGCTAAAGACCCCTGGTGGGGCACGGGACCGATCGGACCACAAGGTTCCGCGCCGGAGTTGCTTGATTTGTTCGTCAAACGTGCCCCGAAGGACGCCGCCGATTGGGAAGGCGCGTTCATGAAGCAGTGCCCCGACAGCGGCTTTATCAACCAACGACCGGACAATACGCTGTCTCACGTCATGTTCCGAATGTATCTCTCGGACAGCCTCTATCGCCAGGCGCTCGCCTTCATGAAAAACTCCTTACACAAGCAGCACATGTTCCGTCACACGCACGTTCTGGCGGGCCTGCTGGCATGGGATGTTCCTGTGCGTCTCCTCGATTGGGCACCCGCATACGTCGCCGATGCGCGATGGGATGAAAATACCAGAACCGCAAGGATGAAATTCGAGATGGCAGATGCCCCCGCCACGATCCGGCTGGCAGTGAAGAATAAGTCCGCCGCCATTCTGATGGACGGCCAACCGGTCAAGGTTACCCAGGTTGGGCAATGGCAGGAGTGGCATGACATGGCGTTCACGATTCCTCCGGGGTAACATGAGGTGGAGGTTCGAAATTCAGGTGTGAGAGAGAGGATCACACACTAAAGTGTGCGTCACAACAAGAAGAGGTCCCCCAGCTGACGCTGGGAGCTGGCCGGCGTTGCCGGTGAAGAGAAGGACGGAGGGTGCGATATGCCGTACCCTCTTCTCCTTGATGGGCGTCAGGGGAGAAGTTCCGCCTTGCCCCACTGTCCGCGCTGGTAGTGATTGTCGTCGCGTCCGTGCCACATCAACTGCACGTTCCGACTCTTATCTGGAGCGTCGTTGTTATCCAGGGCCACGTCGAAGTCGATCACTAATCCCGGGTTGGGAGCGAATCCATCGAAATTATCGAACGGGATCTTCGCCTCGACGAACCACTCAAAGGGATTACCTTTTTTTGTCGCCTTGATAACCGTGTCTTTCAGCGGCTGGGCTTTCTGGACCAGCCACGAGCATGGCGCGACGCCTTTCTCCGGGCATCCGGGGTTCACGAGCACCTGCCAATCGCCTTTCCCCGGCATTCCTTTTTCCGGGCGCGTTTGATTGCTAAGGAACAACTCGATTCCGTCGCCATTCCAACACTCGTTGCCTTCGTTCGCACTGACCAGCGGGGTTGGATCGGAGACTCTCGCCGCCACATACAGATACTCTTCGTCCCACTGCAGCCAGACATACGCCTTGAGATCACTGGCCTTGGACATCGGTCCATAGACAACGTCACCGGGTTGGAGTGTGAGCGACGGTTCCAGCCCCAGCCATTCGTGGATCCCGCCGTTGATCTCGATCGGGTTGGTCCGGCGATAGATTTTTGCGCGTTTGCTCTTGTCCGTGGTGGCGAGTCCCTTGACGACCTGGTCCAGGCGGAAGGGTTTGGTCGTGCCCGCGGCGACGTCGTAGATGCGGTAGTTTGTTTTGATCATTTCGTCGATCAGTTCCGCGTAGGGTCGATCGGCGACGTCGATCAGTCCGCAGTTGTGCGCCTCCGCCCCGGCTCCACCCCATGGCCGGCCGGTAATCGCCTGGTCTGTATATTGGAACCAGTGCGTACCCACGACCGACGGAAGAGCCGCGGAATTCTCCACATATTCGCGATAGTAGTATCCGCGTTCCCGTTGGTTCGACACATCACGAATTCCACCCACGTGGCCGCGTTCGTTGGTCCCGTAGCCCCACTCGCTGAGGATCATGGGTTTTTGGGCGTTGGCGTAGACTTCATTCAGGTAATTAGCGCTGAAGCGGTTGCAGTAGTAGTTGACGCTCATCACGTCCATATATTTCCCCAGCACGCGGGCAACCGTCGCGTTGGCAGCCGTCTTCGGCAACAGGCGAAGTCCGATCAGCATGTGATTGGGATCGTATTTTTTCGCGGCCTCCCGAATCGTCCGTCCGTACGTTTCCAGATAGAGGGCGAGAAATTCGTCCATGTCCTTCATGGCGTCGGGCGTATCGGGAATAGCGGGAAGATCGATCAGTTTGTCAAAACTCTCGACCTTCAGCTTCCATGCTCGGTTAAAGGAATCGATGTCCTTGTATTTTTCCTGAAACAACTGCACCAGTCGGCGTTTGGCGGCAGACTTTCCGTCCAACTTGGGGACAATACTCACCAAATCATCAAACGGCTGTTCGTTTCCGAGGAAGTAGCCGATGATGTACGGATCATCCTTGAGCGGCGACAATAACTGTTTGCACGCGGCGTCGAGTTTGGCGGGAAACTGCGGATCGAACACGTCCGGACCCGCTCCCGAAAGTGCAGGCGCCGATCGATCCGCCAGCGTCATATACGGCGTGCAGGGCACTTTGTCGAATCGTCCGCTGAAGGCGGAGGTGGAGTTGAGTCCCCACGACAACCATCGCCTGCGGGAAAGCTCCGCCCAGGGTGTGCCGTAATCCGGGCCGAATTTGCGAATCAGGTTGGCTGTATAGAAGGAGAAGCAGTCGCCTTCGCTTTCCTTCATCCATGCGTCTCCCCACGGCGAGGTGAAGGGCATGGGCAACCACTCGAACAGATCCTCGCGGCCGTTGACGACCGTGTACGTGTCGCAATGGATGAAGAACGAGGCGAGCGAGAAGAACGCATTGCCCTTCGGGTCCACGAGCCACCAGCGACCCTTGACATTTTCCACATGGAAGAATCCGGTCGCCTTGAAGCCTATTTTTTCCTTCGAGCCTTCCCATCCGCCGTATTCATCCCACCCCGTCGGCTGATGGGACTTGAGGAACGCATCTTCCTTTGCGATATCGTCCTTCAGTTCCTTCTCCGACGTCACTTTTCCCGGCCAGTTCTTGCCTGTCGATTGGCCGAACCGATCCACAAAGGCCTTGGTCGGTTCGCTTGTTGCCAACGGTTCGATCGTCATGGAGAATTTGGTCTTGCCGCCCGAGGCCGGGGCGGGAACGAAGACCATGATTTCGAGATGGTTCTGGTTCCACTGTCGGCCATCCTGGAACTGGACAAGCGTTCCCGGCGGAAGGGACAGTCTGATTCCCTTGCCCAAGCCGTCAGTCCATGAGAACTGGCGTGTGGGACCGGAGAAGAGGAAGCCCTTCTGCATCCCGGCGGGGAGTGCGTGGTAACCACCGGAGTCTGTTTTGAATCGACCCCGCGTCTGAACCAAACTGGCTGGCAAGTAGATGGAAATGTAACTTGTTTCCAAGGCGATCGCCTTGGTGAATTCCATAGCCAGATCGAATTTGATCTGCCGATCGGATGTTATTGCGGTAGCGACCTCGTACTTGCCCCAGTCGCCGGTTCTGGCTTGGAACAGGGACGAGTCCTTGTCGCTCTTGAACGACTCGGGTTGGATGGCACTCTCATATGTGCCCTGCCACTTCGGCTTGATCAGCATCAGCTTGAAGTGACTGCACATTACTGTGCCGTCCAGACTGACCGCCAGTGCTCCCTGGGGGTTACTCTGGAATGAGAATTCTCCCGCAGACAGGGAACCGGAGAACATACTTAGAAATATGATAACTGATACCAGCCTGATCATGAAACCTCCTACTTTTGAAAGGATTTGACGAGCGGAATATCTAGCGACCAATGAGCAGCCAATAGGGTGGCATTCCTCCCCAACCAAGTATGCTGTCGGAGAGATCCACAAATTCTTGAGGCGACGCATGACCATCCAGGAAAAGACTATTTGCCTTTTGCATATGTATGAATCGCCCGGTCCAGTAGATGGATAGCATATCCGTGTCATTGGGAATTGGCGGTGTGGCGGTCATCATAAAGAAGAAACCGTCCATGACCATGATCACCCGTTGCGGAATGTCGCACCCCCCACTGGAGCTAATGATAGCGGCGATATCGCTTTCTCTCTTCATCCAGTCTTCGGGATGTTGCGGATCGCGGGGCTGCTCCAGAATTCCCCCAACGTTGGTACGATTATACGCGTAGTTACTGAACATTCCCTCGGCACTTCGGCCGCGAGGCATTCGCCCCCAGGAGGGATCCCAACGTGGCGAGGTCTCGCCATCGCGGTCAGCCACTCGATACGATGGTCTCAATTCATTTCCTACGGGGCAATTGAAGACCGAGTAGGTCTTTGTATACGGTTCAAGATAGTGTATCCATCGGCCTCGGGGAGGCCACGCGTCGACATTGTACCAATGGAAGTGCGAAGTCGTTTTGACTGTCGGGGCAAAATACCCGCTATATTCCGTCTTGTAGTATTCCATGGCCACACCGATCTGTCGTAGATTGCTCAGACATACGGTTGCCTTGGCTGAACTGCGAGCGGAGTTCAGTGCCGGAAGCAGGATGGCCACCAACACGGCGATGATGGCCACAACCACGAGCAACTCGATCAGTGTAAATCCTTTTCGTCGCATAATCTTCTCCTCATCGGGTCGGTCTTCCGACCCGCCATCTTCTCACTTCTTTATAGGTTCTGACGCACGTTCGCCGATGTGCGTCTTTACCCCCGGACTAAAGTCCGGGGCTAGCCTCCTGCGTAAGCAGGAGGTTATCCTCATCGTATCCACAACACTCCGAACCTCGCCGGGTCTTTCGTTTCGATAATTCCATCGAACAACTGCAGGCCGTGGCGTGTATCGTCCTTATCCACGTCATTGACGGCCAGCGAGAACCCGATTCGCGCACCCGGTAATGGTTTTTGCGTCAATCCGAGCACCGGCCAGGGGAACGTCAGATCGTAGATCGTCTGATCGCCCTGCCGCGAGATTTTTGTCGTCACCCGCTTTTCTTCCACATCGGCTGGGCTGGATCTGTCGTAAGAAATCCATCGCCACACCATCGGTCCAGCCTCGCCCAAGGCGAAGCCGTACTCGAAGACCTTGAAATGTCCGTTGCATCCCCCGACGTTTGCCTGCCAGGGTTTTTCCGCATCCAGATCGAAGGCGACCTGGATCGAATCCTCCTGCCACATTGCCTTGGGCGTCTGGCTCTGGCGATGGATATTGTCACGCACCGTCACCCGCAGATGCAGTCCCGCATCATCATATCCAGTCAGCAGACGTCCCGAGCAATCCTCCGGCGCCAGGGGCGGCACGGGGGCATAGTTCACGAACGGACCCCAGGCGGAGAAGTCCATATCCACAGCTGGCAGATTGTTGGCGTGGCAGGGAACGACGGTCAGGTCCAACGGAGCTTTGCATTGCATTTTGGCTCCTGATTTCGCGCTTTGGGCGATGAGTTCGCCAACGTATCTATGGCCCGGGAACAGGGCTCCGATGGGGACCTCCAATTCGATGGTCGAATTCGGTTTTACAGTCGCGTGAACACCGGGTATGGGCGATGCGTTGTTCAGGCGCGCCGCGACTAAGATTTCCATCGGTTGGGCGGCATTGGAACGGACGATGACAAAGAGGCCGGGATTGGTGGCGTTCTTCGGCCAGCGAAGTTCGGTTTTTTCGACCTCCAGGGTAACGCTGACGTTAATGGCGACCATTGTCCATCCGGCTGAGGTCTTTCCGATTGCCCTGTATAGCCCCTTGGGCGTATTCGACGGGACCTCCACCATGTTTCCCGTAATCTTCAGATCCGCCGGCGCCCATAACGGCACAAACGGCAGTTTTGCCGTCCCCCCCTGCCCCAGGTTGATCGTCTTGCCTTCGCTCATGGCATAGAAGGTATTATCCGAAGTCTCCACAAAGACCGGCGAAGGGCTGACGGCCAGCCGACCATCGGCGCCGTGCTTGAGCGGGCGACCCGTCATGTCCCGCGCGGTGGTCCACGGCGTGGGCACAAACACGCTGGACGTTTTCGCGGTGTCCCAGGCTGCCGCCGTCGTTCCCGATCCCTTCCGGAATAGTGCCAGGTACGTCGTGGGCGACAATTTGATGACCCGTCCCGGACCCTTCACGCCCGTGAGCATTCGTGCCACGTTGGCGAAGGCAGGAAAGGCCGGTCGCGGGGTGTTGTCGAAGTTCAGAATCGCATATCCAAAGGAACTGGCCGTCGGTCCTTCCCATCCTTTCGTCATAAAGTAGACGAAGGAAGGAATTTCCTCGGCAACGAGGAGAATGCTCGATCGGGAAACGTATCGGGCCTGGGTGATCGGATCGACAGGTCGCTGCCAGTCACCCGGCGGAATGGTCCAGCCGTACTCGGTCAGGAAGAGGGGTAGATCTTTCCTCCCTTGCGCGGCCAGATATGCCTTGAGTTCTCGTATCTTTTGGATGTATTCACCTTCAGGCGGTGTGGCTTTGACGTAGGCGTGGATGGAAAAGATGTCCACCACATCGAGCAGTCCGGCGTCGACGACCGATTGAATTCTGGATAAGTCGATATTGCAGAATCCCGGGGCCATGAACTTGGCTTGCGGATTGACGGACTTGACGGCCTCTTTCATCAACTTCGAGTACCGTACGAAATCCACCCACGAACCCTGCCACTGGTCCGGCTCGTTCGCGACCTCGACGTAGTTCACCTTGCCCTCTATACCGCGAACTACGTAGCGGATAAAGTCGGGGAACTTGGCCCAGTCCTTTGGGGGATAATACATGTTAGTAACGGGGTAGGGCTTGCCTTTGCGGTCCTGGAACCAGTCGGGTTGCTCGCAGAAGGCGAAGATGAGATTCCGATCGGGCGGCGAGATGCCCTGTATGGGCGGGGCAGGGTTCGTCGGAAATCCCACTTTGGCCGCTTGTTCGTAGTCGGGTCTTCGCCACGTGTAGAATGTTCGATCCCAATTGGCGCCGGAGAGATGGATCAAATGCTGCCAGGGTCCGCATAGTCCGAAGGGCGAGTTGCGTCGGAGTTCGTCGGGGATGTTGGGGCCGGCGACGGCGGCGGTGAGGCGGATTTGTGCCTCCATGCCGTCTTGATAGGTGACGTTGGCCCGCATGTCGTAATATCCACGGGTGGACAGTTCCACGGCGACGAGCGCCTGGCCCGGCGGGATGGAGATGCTACCCAGAAGTCGTTCTTCTTCGTCGAGGAGTCGCACGGCACCGGACTTGACTTTGTCCGCGCCGGAAACGTTGAGTTTCATGACGGCTTGTTCGCCGCTGAAGATCGTCGGAGTCTTCAGATCGTTGGTCCGCGGCGGGTCCTGGAACATGATGCCTCGGTCCATCAGTTCCACGACCAGATCATCCAGCCACACCTGGGCTCTTCCGCTTCGGTTGCCGAATCGCATGTAGATCATCAGGCCTCGGACTTCGGGATCAATCAGTCCCTGACCCTGAACGCGAGTCCATTCCGAATTTGCGGGGAGCGTCATGAACTTGTTATCGAAATAGTCCTGGTATCCCTGGAAGAGCCAATCGAGACGATTCTTGTCATAAGATTTGAGGAAGGCGATGGAGAGATCTCCCGCGTGGGCGTCCTTCGTCCGAATCCACAGCGTGACCCGCACCATACGGGGACGCGGTTCCTTGAGCTCGGGGAGATTAAAGCCATGGCGAAAACGGAAAGACGCTCCGCCGGGCTTCTTCGTCAGGTCCACGTGCATGCACGCCTTTCCCGAATGGGGGCGGTCGTGACTGATGGCGGGTATGGGTTTCTCGGCGTCATCCACCCAATCGGGAAGCGAATCCTGCTCAAAGGGGAAGTTTCCCAGAACCACGCTGTCCGCCTCCCCCCAAGCGCAGACGATCCCGAAAACCGACAACAGCAGAATTGTGCAAATGGTCGAACGCATCCTGGTGGTCTTCCTTTTCAATAATCGCCGAAAAAGTCCCAATACTTGGTCGCCACGGCTTTGTCGACAGTCAATAATTCCACATGCCCATCCACGAAGAGGTAATTTGCCCCTCGTAATCCGTGATATCGGGAATCCTTGGGCGGCACATCGGGGTGCCCACCCATTACATAGTTCATCCAGTAGTTCTGATTGACGAAGCATCCCGGCCAGTTCAATGCCCGTTCGTTGAATGTGGCATGCCATTCCGCCAACAAGAACGTTGAGTTGGGATGAGTGAATTCGGTCAGTTTCCAACTCTGCGTCCATGAGTACATATAGTTCCTGCAACTCATGGCGTAGCTTCGTGGATTGGCATAATAAGGTTCGTCACCGGGAGTACTTTTGTAGCGGGGAAGTCTGTCGCTCGGACAGGCGAAGAGCGTCCTGCCCACCTCCGTTCCGATACCGCCGTACGGTCCATCATTGCGGCGAGTGTCCGGAAGATACTTCCGCAGGGAATTGGAGGGAGTTTGCGCGCAGTCCGCGGTAACGACGGTTCCCGCCGGTATTTCAGCACAGGCCCAAGGCAGAGCGCCGTTGTGATCTTCCACAAAGTAGTTGAAGGCCAGGTTGAGCTGCTTTTGGTTGCTCCCACAACCGGCAATATGGGCGGATTGACGGGCTTCACTCAGGGCCGGGAGCAAAATCGCGATCAGCACCGCGATGATGGCCACCACCACGAGCAGTTCGATCAATGTAAATCCGTTCCTCTTCATGATCTTCTCCTACTGACTGTCTCTTGTTCCCGTGCTTTCCCGCACCACCAATTCCGCCTTCACCATCTCGTGAACCGTCGGCCACGAGTCGCCCGCATACCATCGCTCCATCTGATCCAGAAGGATTTGGCAACTTCGAATCGCCATTTGTTCCATGGAGTGGGAAATGGTCGTCAGCCTCGGCTTGGACCACCGGGCCCAGATACTGTCGTCGAACCCAACGATACTCATATCCTCCGGACACCGAAGCCCCAACTCCGCCAGTCGCCGGGCCACCGAAAACGCCTGACCGTCGCTCATCGCCACCAGCGCCGTCGGACGGTCCGCCTTGCTGACCAGGAAATCCGTAGCCCATACGCCTTCGTAAAACTGAAAATCCAGCGTCCGCTCGATGCGCATCGTGTTCGGCCAATGCAGGTCATACTTCACCGGCAGTTGGTGATGCGCCATCCGGGCCAGATATGCCTGATGTCGTTCCTCCCAATCCGAGAACGACTCCGGATGACAGCTTCCGAGGAATCCGATGTTTCGATGCCCCAGCGAGACCAGATGATCCACCGCCGCTCCGATCCCGCCCGTGTTATCCATTCGAACGTAGGACACGGGCACTTCCGGACCGGAATAATCGATGGCCACCGCGGGAACATTCTGCTCGCTCAGGTAACACAGTTCCTCCGGCTGAGGGTTCTGCATCAGAAGAATCCCGTCCACCTGCCGACTGTGGAATTTTTCCGCGCAACGTCCCAATGTCTGACGTGAATCGGAAAGGTTGATTACAAGCAGGTCATACCCTCGCGGCCGAAGAAATTGCTCCGCCACGCCGATGATCTCACCCGCGTAACTTCCCCCGATCAAGTAGTGCTTGCCTTCCAGAAACGACGTCGGCACGTGAACGTAAATTCCGATCACCATGCTCCGGTTCGTCGCCAGGGTCTGGGCCACATGATGCGGACGGTATTTGAGCTGTTCGGCGGCCTTTTGAACCCGCTCGACTGTCCCCTGACTCAGACGGTCGAAATACTTCCGCCGGTTCAGAACCCGGCTCACCGTGCTCAGACTCACCCCGGCCAAGGCAGCTACATCCGAAAGCTTCACCAACCCGCTCGCCCCATTCATCGGCATTCGCTTCCGCAGATTTCCGTCCGTATTTACCTTCATGATACATCAACACTTATACTCATAGACCGCCTGAATTGTGATATTGTGCAACCGCTTGTCAATCCATATATTGACCAATGCAAACGCTAGCACAGATTAACCGATTTCCGTTTCTGTGTCAAGTCCTGAGAAGTGAATCCCTATGCCTTTCGGGATTTTCGAGCTGGGAAATGCTCTTTCAGAAGTGTCTCTAAGGCCGCATTTGCCGCCGTCAGACCAAAGATCCCCGTCAACGTCGGCAGGCTTCCCAGCGGAGTTCGCTGGCGGCCCCGTTCCAGGGTTTCCACCTCGGCAGGCTCCTCCTGCGTTGCCCTCGCCATGGACGGCAGCAATTCCACGGGCTCAATTGAATAGACACACTTGAAATCTGTCGCCACGCCCCGACTTCGAAGTTTTTTTCGCACCTTGCTCGCCAGCGGACAATGATGCACATCCGACAGCGGCCCCACCCGCACCAGCGTCGGATCCGTCCGCAGAGCGGCCCCCATCGACGAGATCACCGAAATCCCCCGCTCCATCACCGCAGCCAGGAGTTCCACCTTTGGCGTCAGCGAATCGATCGCGTCGATCACCAGGTCCGGCGGACCCGACAGCACATCCGCCATCGTCTCGCGATGAACAAAAACGCTCATCGGTTCCACCTGGCAACACGGGTTGATATCGCGAACGCGCCGAAGCGCCACCTCGCTCTTGGCCAAGCCCAGCGTCGAATGAAGCGCGTAGAGTTGGCGGTTCAGGTTGCTGGGGCGAATCTCGTCGAAGTCCACCAGCCGCAAATGACCCACCCCCGCCCGGGCCAGGGCCTCCACTACGTAACTGCCCACCGCACCCAGACCGACAACGGTCACACGCGACCGTCCGAGGCGCGCAAACCCGTCTTCGCCGATCATCCGTCTGATTCGAGAGAACTGTTCTTCCGACATAGCATCTAATCGTATTCGGTTGGATCGTTTTCGTCAATCAAACCACCCAGGAATCGCCGGGCGTTGGTCCATAGCTGTCGCGACAGCTCCTCGGCTGAGATGCCCAGCAACTCCGCCACTCCGCGAACCACAACAGGCAGCTGCGACGGTTCATTTCGTACTTTGCCTTCGACCATCTTCAAGTCAGGCGAGCGATAGGGCTCCGGCAACGGCATGAACGGCGCATCGGTCTCCAGGAGCAGACGGTCGCGAGGAATCTTGATGATCGCATCCCTTGCCCGGCCATATTTTTCATCCAAGATCGTCCCGGCAAACGAAAAATACGCGCCCATCCGGACCAGAGGCTCAATCAACTCCGCCGATCCGCTATAGGCGTGAAAAAGCACCCCCGCTGGAAACGCCGGCTGGGATTTCATTACGTCCATGAACCATCCCCACGCACGAAGGCAGTGAATCATCACCGGGCGATTCCGACAGCGCGCCATCTCCAGTTGCGCAAGGAAGACTTCCTCTTGCGCCGACTCATCACGATCTTCCACCCACCGATCCAAGCCGATTTCCCCCACGGCGGAAGGAACCGCATTCAGAAACTTCGCCAGGTTCGCCAGCCACTCTCCGGACCGCTCCTTTACATACCATGGATGCAGACCAAAGCACGGGATGATCTCCGGATGTGTGCGTGCAAGCCGCAGTACCGCGGGCCAGTCCTCTTCGCTCGATCCGTTGCACAGCATGTACCGCACGCCGCCCGCCACGGCGAGGCGAATCACCTCTTCCAGATCCGCCTCAAACGAGGACTCCTGCAGGTGCAGATGCGCATCGATCAGTGGAACATGTTCCGGATTCATGCTTTGAGTGTAATCCGGAAATCAGACACGATCAAGCGTCCCCATACAGACTCGATCTTGTCATCACCACACGGGGCCTGTTGCCGACCTCTCAAACGTGGCTGATCAGGTACCCTCCCGAGTAATCTCCGCGTGGAACTGGAATATCAATTCAAACCAACCCATAGAACGGGAGGTTTCATTCTGATATTCTTAAGAATATCAGAATATATTCCTGCCGCTTGCGCGGGGCTCGGCCCAGCGACAGACGTACAGAAACGCACAGACAGGTGTCTGAGATCACCAGCCAAACGACGGGCTACCGTGTCTGTCTTCCTGCCTCTCTCAGCTTACTTTTCCGCAACTTCGTAGGCCAGGAATGTCCCATCGGGGCTGATCGTATCGGCTATGAAGGAAATCTTGCTCCCGTTTCGCGTCGCAATGATTTCTTTCTTCCGCGCCCCCGACAGATCCACGGCCCATACTCTCATGTTTCGATCATTGTCGAGACGCAGCGTGATTTTGGCTGATCCCCGGCGAACCAGGTGCGGCAGTTCACCGACGGATTGCCAGATCGTCATGTCCTTGCTGAATTTGGTCTTGTTGTTCTGCACGTCGGTCAGATGCAGGACCAACAGCCGTTTGCTCGTTCCGATCGGCTGATCGTCAACCGCGCTGACGAATACCGTGCTCATTTGGCCCTGATTTTCGACCGACACACGATCTCCCGCGATCCGGCCCACATTCATCAAAATGAAGGCCTCGCTTCGCGGCGTCACGGCCTTGAAGGTCCCCTTCACGGCATCCAGATCAAGCTGACCGGTATCGCTGATATACCGGCCTTCTTTTTCACGGCAGCGCGAGCCGTCGATCACTTTGTCCGCGATCAGGTGGCGAACGAGGCTCTCGTCGTCCAAATATATTTTGGTTTTGGGGAATTTTTCCGTACAGTGGACAGGCACAACGGCAATCGGGAATTTGCCTTCGATCCGGCTGGGATCGGTCGCGTCGAGGCTCCCCACGCCGGTACACAGGGACACCAGCCGGATTGAATCGGGGAAATAATCGCTTGTCAGCCCCGCGAATGTGCGATAGGCGGTATTCTCGGTGATCAGGTATGGAATGGATTTCTTCGCAGGCGACACGTCACCGCGCAGGAACAATAACGCGATGATATTCTGAGTCAGCCGATTGATCGGATCGTACACCGCGCCGAACACATAGGCGGGTCGCTCCTGAGATAGTACATCGGCGTCATGTCCGTAATCGAACCGAAGAAGGGCATCCCAATTCTGAAACGCGGCGTACGCTCCCATCAACGGTCCCCCTTCGGCACGGTACAGGTTGGGATAGCAGTAATTGAACTCCGTCACGGTGAACGGCTTGCCAAGAATGCGAACCGGGCTGTAAATGCGATGCAGCCCCGAACTTCTTGGCAAATCACTAACGTTAATCGTCTGCTTCCATGGCAGCCGCCAGAAATTGCCGTCAATGAAATCCGGATGATTCCAGTAGCAGTGGCTATCGACAAAGTCCACCCGCTGACGGAGCAACGCGAGGATACGGATTTCCACGTTATTCGCGCCCGTCATCAGGGCCTTGACGCCCAGGCTGTTCAAGAAGGTCTTGTAGTATACGTAGGTATTGCGCTGCAATTCGGTTTGAAACTGGTTGTAGGCAACACGATTTTCGGCATCATTATTAACTGTGATCTTCTTTTCCGCCAGCCAGCGGGTATAAGCTTTTCCCAGAAGCGAATCGAGAGGCACCGGCGGGCCATAAATAAAATCTTCATTAATCGGACAGATCCCAATTAAAACCGGATCTTCGGCCCAGGTCAGTTTCGTATAGGGATTCTTGTGCGTCAGCAGCAGCCGGGCGAACCGTTCCCAGGCTTTTCGGGCGGTCGGTGAGACGTGAATGAGGTATGCGATCTCCCGGCAGAAAGGCTTGCCGAGTTCAGGGGCATCCTCGGCTGGAAATGTCCGCCCCGAGTGCAGGTCGATGGTCACATAAATGCCCCGCTGTTTGAGGCAGTGGATGAGATATTCCAGTTTATCGAGGCGATCCGGATCGAGTTCTTTTCTCCCTGCCGGCATCAAGGTCACATCGTAATGTTCAAATCGAACGAAGTTATATCCCAGTCGCTGCAAGGTTTCTGCCACTTTCGGAGCGTCCTGTTTGGCTGGATAGCACAGATCATAACACAAATTCGCCCCGAAAAACTTGACTTGCCGGCCGGGCTGATTTTCAAATTCGAATCGGCCGTTGTTGACGATCAGTTTTCCATACTTTCCTGCCGGGGCATCGACCAGGAATGAAAAATCCAGAACACTACCCGGCTCGATTGTCTTCTTGTTTTCGATCGGCTGCCAGGTTTCATTTTGAACAATAGAGATGGAATTGTCCGAAGTACCGGCGGCCAGAACAAGAAGCGGGCAAGTTAGAACGATAGCGCAAGCCAGAACACGCAACTTCATTTGATTTCCTCTTTATTGGAAAAGTTCAAAGATTCTGAACTCCCACTGATAGGATCCCAGAATTCGATTGATATCAATCCAGATAACACTGCCATCCACGCGAAGCACGGTCGTCCCTTTGAACTGATGGTTTCCTCCAAAATCAGGCTGCCACCACCATACAATATCCGTAGTGATGGCTCGATTGTACGGTTGGTTGGTCAACGGAACATGGCTGGCGGGGTCCGTACTCGGATATGAACAGACATACCAACTCATCCAATACGACGTGGCAGGATATTGATACAACGGATCGAAATAATACCTGGAAGGAAATTGCTGCGGGTCCGTCCGGCCAAAAGCATCGTCCGGACAAACAACCACAAGCGGAGTGGTGACATCTTTAGGCTCTTTTCCCTGCGTCGGACATCCCATATAAGGAAACAGCAGGCCGAATTGAGTATACATATTCCAATACGCCCAGACATTTAAGTTTCCGCCCCACGATTGATCTTTATGATCGTAGGGACCAAAATCACTATGATCCTGGGCGTACATATGGAAGGCGGTCCCCATCTGCCGCTGATTCGACAGACAGCGGGTCTTCCTCGCCACCTCTCTGGCCCGACTCAACCCCGGCAGAAGTATACTGATCAGCACGGCGATAATCGCGACCACCACAAGCAGTTCAATGAGTGTGAACCCTTTGCGTCTGGACATCGTTATTTCCTTCCTCCCACCCCACAGGACTTCCGGACCACCAATTCGTAATCGAGTACGATTCTCTGCGGCTCGGTCAGCCGTCCATTCAGCGTGTTCAAGAGCACGCTCGCCAGCATGTGCCCTTCTTCTTCCCACGGCGCCCGCGCCGTCGTCATGGGTGAGAGCGTCGCTTTCGACATCAGTTCGTCGCCCATCCCCACGACCGCACAATCGTCGGGCACCCTGAACCCCGCGTCTGCCAGCGACACCATCACTTCCGCCGCCAGAACATCGTTGATTCCGAAAATGGCTGTCGGGCGATTCGGACGTTTTATCAATTCCTGCACGACATAGGGGATTTCCGCATAGTGCCGCACCTCGAAATGATCCTCTTTGCCAATCGAACTCCGCACCGAAGATACACCCTCGCGAAACCCCTCGCAGCGTTCGACAATATCCTGCGTTCTGGGCCAGCTCACGATCGCGAATCGCCGGTGCCCCACCTTTATCAGGTGCTCACCCAGAATTCGTCCGCCCTGGCGGTGGTTCGTCGTTACGTAACTGATCCCCATCCCCGGCGAGTCGAATTTCCCTTCGATGACGACGGGAATCCCGGCTTGCTGAAGAATATCAATCACCTCCAGCGTCTCTTCGTCGGCCGGCGGGACCAGAATGACGCCCAACACTGGATTACGTGCCAGCAGCGATGCGATCTGAGCAGCCCGGGCTGGGCTTCCGTGACAGTTGTAGGGAACGAGCGAAATCCCGCTTTTGAGCAAGTCTTCACCCAGGGCTGACACCCACTCCGACCCGCGAGGCGAAAAGATATCCGGAGCCAGCAGTGCCACCATGCCGACGATATGTTTCTGCGGGTCCGCCACCAGTGTTCCCCGGCGGGGACTTCGACGCACCAACCCCTCGCCCGCCAATTCGCGAAGCGCCCGGTGAACGGTCAGCCGTGACGTCTTGAGTTCTCGCGCCAACTCGTGATCGGCAGGCAGCCGGTCGTTCGGTTTATAGCGTCCACCAACGATCGCCTTGCGGACTAACGACTTGATCTCCACATAACTTCTGGCCATACATCCGTTCTCCCTGGCTGCAATTAGTATATACTAATGACCATATATATTCAACATTATTCTAGGTAGAGTTATGGTAGAGAATACGGCTTGGCCTAAACGAGGTATGTGCTAACGAATACAGGCTTTATAGACGATCTCACCATTGACCACAGTGGCCAAGACGCTGAATTGTTCATCCTGGAGGCCAACAAGAACAAGGTCCGCAGCCCCTCCTGCTCGGATCATGGGCCCGGATGCGCAAGACAGCCCCAATACACTGCTCGGGGTCAGCGAAGCCGACCGCACCGCGTCCTGGATCGGCCAACCGGTAAATCGACAGAAACGTGACACGCACTCGGAGAACCCCACCGCACTCCCAGCCAGCGTGCCATCTTTGGAGCGGGCAATACCGTTCTGCACGATGATGGGCGTCTTGTGTTGAAGCATAAATTCGCCGTCGGGACAGCCGAGGAGTTCGATGCCGTCGGTAATGAGACACAGCCGCTCGGGTTTCAGCGTGCGACTGATCAGCCATGCCATCGGCGACTCAATGTGTACGCCATCGGAGATGAATTGGACCGTCACGCGGTCGTCCTGCAGCAGCGCGGGGATCGGCCCCGGATCGCGATGAAGCATCGGCCGCATTGCGTTGAAAAGGTGAGTCACGTGGGAGATTCCCGCTGAGATTCCCGCCTTCGCCTGATCGTAGGTGGCGTCGGAATGTCCGAATGACGCGACCACACCGCGGGAAACGAGTTTTTCGATCAGCTTGAGCGCACCGGGAAGCTCCGGGGCGATCGTCATCATCTTCAAGGCGGGTCCGCAGAGGTCCAGAATTTCATCGAGCACGTTTTCGTCCGGCGGCGTAATAAATCGAGGATGAATCATGCCGCATTTGGCGGGATTGATGAACGGCCCTTCGAGATGGATGCCGAGGATTCGCGCGCCGCCCAAGCTCTGACGCGCGGCTTCCGCGAGCCGATGCAAATGATGGTTGTCCGCGCCTTTCGCATAGATTGTTGTCGCCAGCCACGCGGTCGTCCCGAACCGGGAGATGCTTTGACAGATTTGCGCAAGTGCCTCCGAAGTCCCCTCGAGCACATCCGCCCCGCCGGCGCCCTGCAGATGAATATCCACCAATCCCGGCGACAGGAATTTGCCGGTACCATCGATTTTTCCGCCGGCTGGCCCGACCAAACCGGGATCTGTGATCCGGGCAATCAATCCATCAACAATATGCACGTCAACCGGCGTCTCCGGCTGATCGATCAATCGTACATTAGAAATAACCAACGAAGACATCGTCGTACTGACTCCTCTTGCGATTCTTCTAACCATACAAACGCAAATGATCTGGCATTATATCGCCATGGAAAAGCAATCTCATAGAAAAAGCACCGCCGGCCAAACAAGTTGACCGGCGGGAATTCGCTTATGGTATTCGTTTGTCTCCAGCGGCGCAGTTAGCGGCAATGTCCGCCCCGAACAACCACTCTCACACCGTGCGGATAGGGCACATAATGGCTGATCCGATGGCGAGACGGCGCGACATACACAACCTTCACGTGCGATCGGGGGACGATCACGGGAGGGCACGGCCGTTCGACCACCACGGGAGTCGAAGCAACCACCACCGGTGGAGCATGGACTCGTTCGTAAACGACCGTGGGCCGATCATGAGAACGCGAGGGCTCGAAGTTCAGACCGACGCTGAATGAATCCCACGCCATCGCAGGGGTCGCGGCCAGAAGACTCAGCAGACTCATTACCAGCATTCCTTTACAGCATCGCATGTTGTTTTCCTCCAAATAAACTGTTGACCAATTACGTTTCTTGTCTTCCGACCTTCATTGGTCGCTTCGCATTCAGAGTACTCTGGAGAAGAATAACGAGAGTACTGGGCCTCTATTGCACGGTCGAAGGTGAGTACTTTTCCCCAGATGAAGGGCCCTTTGCTAATATCGGGACGCTGCGTCAGTTATGAATAGATATTGCAGGAGAAGAGGCACTATGGATTGGCCAGGACGGGAATCGAACCCGTACGGCCTTACGGCCACGGGATTTTAAATCCCGAGCGTCTACCAGTTCCGCCACCCGGCCAGGGTGAAAATATCTTATAACTCGAAAGTGCGAAATGCAATTCGCAAATTTCAAAATAGCAGGGACTTG
Source organism: uncultured Phycisphaerae bacterium (assembly GCA_964563935.1). GTDB lineage: Bacteria > Planctomycetota > Phycisphaerae > JAAYCJ01 > JAAYCJ01 > JBAZZQ01. Next base: position 50,377 of record CAZLZE010000003.1, read on the forward strand.
GAGTTCGTCACGGCTCGCACGCCACGGGAAATGGAAAAAATATTTTCTTCTTGCCATCTCTACAACTGTAGAGTATATTGGACAACCGTAGAGATTGGAGGAATAGCGATGTCACCAACCAAGGGCAGGAACAAGCAGGCGGAGTTTGATCTGACGGAAGCGGAGTGGGCAATCATCAAGGCTGTGTGGGATAACGAACCGTGCGCGGCGCCGACGATCCAGGAGGCGCTGGCCGAGCAGCGGCAGTGGTCGTACAGCACGGTCAAGACGATGATGGACCGCAAGGAGGTCAAAGGGCTTCTGGTTCCCCAGAAGCTTCGCAACCTGATTTTGTATCGCTCCGCGATCACGCGGGCACAGGCCCAACACGGGGAGATTCTCAAGACGGTGAAGCGTGCCTTCAACGGGGCCTTGACGCCGATGATGCAGTTTCTTCTGAACAGCTCGAATCTGAGCGAAAAGGATATCTCGGAGCTGGAGGAGATGCTCAAGGCGAAGCGGGTGGCGAAGAAATGAAGTGATGGGTTAACAAACCCATCCTACAAGAGTACGAAACTCTACAAGAAGAAGGTGAGGACTGACCCATGAACACCATTATCGATAGCATGAATTCCCTCGGGCGGATGTTTGTCGAGTTTTCATTTTCCATGCTGATCCAATCGAGCATTCTCATCGTGCTGATGATCGCGTTGGATCTCGTGCTGCGCCGGCGGGTGCGGGCGGTGTTTCGATATTATCTCTGGATGCTGGTGCTGGTGAAGCTGCTGCTGCCGACGACGCTGTCGCTGCCGACGGGGGTGGGAACGCTGGTCGTCAGTAGTCTGCCGCCGATTTCGGCACTGGCGGAACCCGCTGCGATGGAACCGGTGACGCAAATACCGGTCACAAAGATCGAATCGACTGCGGTGAAGGCAGCGGATGAATCAGTAAAACCGGCAGTCCGCAGTGAGACTGCCAGCATCCCCAAGCCGGTAGTTGACAAGCAAGCATCGGGGCCGGCGATTTCGATTACGTGGCAGGGAGTTCTTTTCGCGGGGTGGGCGGTGTGCGTGGTGGTCATGGGACTGCTAATGATCCAGCGCTACATCTTTGTCCGGGGCTTGATCGCGCAGGCCACGCCGGCGGAGGGCGGAATTCTGGACCTGTTCGAGAAATGCCGACGTCAGATGGGCGTTGATAAGAGGCTGGAGTTGCGGATCTCGCCGGCGATGGTAAGTCCCGCGGCCTGCGGACTTGTGAACCCGGTGATCCTGATGCCGGAGTTCCTGCCCGCACGGCTCGACGGGGCCCAGATGCAAAATGTCCTGTTGCATGAACTGGCCCACATTCGGCGAGGCGACTTGTGGACGAACTTCGGCCAGACGCTTCTGCAGATAGTCTATTTCTACAATCCCCTGCTGTGGGTGGCGAACACGATAATTCGACGGATTCGCGAGCAGGCGGTGGATGAGACGGTCCTGGTGACGCTTGCCGATTCGGAAGTGAAACCGGAGAGTTCAGAGCCGAGCGGATGGTACGCCGAGACGCTGTTGAATGTGGCGAAACTGGCATTGGCCAGGCCGGCGCTGGCGCTGCGGATGGTGGGCGTGGTGGAGTCCAGGAGCGCACTGACGGGACGAATCAAGCATATTCTCGATCGGCCCATGCCGAAATCGGCAAAACTGGGCGGAATTGGATTGACGGGGATTCTGCTGTTCGCGTGCGTACTGCTTCCGATGGCCAAGGGGGAATCGCAACCAAGTTTGACGATCTCGGGAACAGTGAAGGATGCGACCACGGGAAAGCCGATCGCCGGAGCAATAGTATCCGACGATGGATATGGGATAAAGCCGTACCGAAGCGGCACGACGGATGCGTCGGGAAAATACTCATGCACAACATGGCCTGAGGAGCATAGCGTTCGGATCACAGCACCGGGGTATCAAGACCAGCAGGTGGGCGTGGACGGCGGGATATTTCAGATGCAGAAGGAAAAGGTGCTGAACTTCACGCTGGTTCCGTCGGTGCCGAAGGCGAAGACCTCGGGCTCCATCGTTCATTTGGCTCACGGGGTAACGGTGGAGTTGGCTGGTGTTTCTTACTTCCCATATGAAGAAAAGGAATGGTGGAGGCCGGACGGATTGAAGCTGGGCCAGGCACCGTTTGTCTCGATGGAAACATTCCAGGCGGGAATAAGCGCCACCCGGACCTTTGCCATTCAGGTCCTCGGGCCGAAGGATTTGGTCTTTGCCCCAAGCATGGGCGGCTCCTGGTGGGGATCAGAAGGAAAGGATCCTCAGGGGCGAGAGATCAAAGCGTACGCTGTCGACCTGAACAAAGGTCGGACAAACATCGATATCACCGTCAGAGTTGCAGCTGGCCCCTGGACGACACACGCCACATACCAGCATCGAACCACATCGGCGGCCGGGTTCAATACTCAAACAGGCGGGGTGATCTTCAGTGCCCCCTACGAAAAAAATGGGAAGACGGTAATCGTAGTGACTGACACCTTGAGCGACCGGGATATCCGAATCGTCGGAATTGACGACTCAGGAAATCGCTGCCCGGCGGAAAGGATGGGCAGTATAGGCGTTGGAGGCAACGTCCGAAGCAGTACATCCACAATCAACATACCGCTGAAGAACATTAAGGAATTTGAGTTCCAAACCCGGCCGTATGATGTGGCGACGTTCAAGAACGTTTCGCTGGAACCGGGGAAGAAGACGAATGCGGAAGTGGAGGTCTCGGAAGGCGAAGCAACGGCGCGCGGTCCCGAGATGGTAGGTCAGGATGGCCCTTCGGAGCATCTTCAAGTACCATTGGAGAAGGTGGCGGCGATGCTCTGGTTGCTGCCCAGGCGTTCGACGCTACGTTCCTGCAGCACGCGCAGCAGCTTGACCTGGAGGGCGAGCGGCATCGACTCGATCTCGTCGAGGAAGAGCGTGCCGCCGTCGGCGTGTTCGATGCGGCCG
>CAZLZE010000003.1:53340-73413 GCA_964563935.1 uncultured Phycisphaerae bacterium
GATGGTAGGTCAGGATGGCCCTTCGGAGCATCTACAAGTACCATTGGAGTAGGTGGCGGCGATAGTTGTCAAAACATATTCGCCGATTCTGGACTACGGCAGATGGGGAATTCGTTACGGCTGGCGGGGCAAAGCTTACAATGTCAGCGGAAATCGGGGGGTGATTTTCGTTCTTCCTGGCGGAGAGACGCTTCTGATCGGATCGCAACGTCCGGAGGAGTTGGCTTCAGCGGCCCAGCAAGTTCAATCTCGACAGTCTGGGACCGGCGGGTAGTTTTTGCGTCAAAATCGGGAGACCGCCCTTCTTTTTACTTGAAATCGGCAAGTTTTTCCGCTAGAAATCATAAACTCCGGAGTATCCCTCCGGATGTTTTATTATGCGCAGGAAAATAACGTGAAGTTTGTGCTGCTTGACAAGTTGGTGCGAATCGAACCGGGTAAGTCGGCGGTGGCGGTCAAGCAGCTGTCGCTGGCGGAGGAATACCTGGTGGATCATTTTCCGACGTTCCCGGTTCTGCCGGGCGTATTGATGTTGGAGGCGATGGTCCAGACTTGCGCATGGCTGGTGCGGGTAACGCAGAATTATTCACACAGCGTGGTCGTGCTGGAGGAGGCGAAGAACGTCAGTTATGGGACGTTCGTGGCGCCCGGCGACCGGATGGAAGTAAGTTGCGAGGCCATTAAGATAGAAGAAGGGTCGAGCAGTTTCAAGGCCCAGTGCATAGTGGACGGTCAATCGACGGCGAAGGCCCGTTTGACGCTAATGCATTATAACCTGGCTGACCGATATTCCGGTTGGCAGGAGCAGGATAAGAAATTGGTGGACCATTTTCAGACCCAGTTTCGACTGCTGGCGGGACCGGAAGCCGTTGTAAAGAGTTCCTGAAATAGTAAATGACGTATAACCATTAGTGGAGGTTAACAGCATGGGTATGAGTCGAGATGAGATTTTCGAAAAGGTCCGCGAGACGCTGGTAGACGCGTTGGGTGTCGATGAAGAAGAAGTGAACGAGAAAGCGACACTGACGGGCGACCTCGGGGCCGAGAGCATTGACTTTTTGGATATCGTGTTCCGCCTTGAAAAGGCGTTCGGCATTCAGATCCCCCGCGGGGAACTGTTCCCGGATAACATCCTGAGTAATGCCGAGTACGTGGAAAACGGAAAGGTCACGGGCAAGGGTCTGGAAGAACTCAAGAAACGTATGCCCCATGCCGACTTCACGGAATTTCAGAAGGACCCGGACATCAATCGCATGCCGGATCTGTTTACGGTAACGACGATTGTCAACTATATCGAACGGAAAGTCAACGCGGCATAGATCAGACATACCCAGATTTCACATAGATCCGTTGAATGAATATGTCACAAGCCGGTCTGAGTCCTTCAGATCGGCTTGAACTTTTTATGCCACCCGAACCCTGAACAATTTGTAAAATTACACAGCTTGATATAGAAGTTCCCTCTGGTGTCTGGTAAAATGAGGGGTCTGGCTTTGATGAAGGAAAAGCGACAATGCGATGGGTATGGATTGACCGATTTGAGAAGTTTGAATCCGGGAAAGAGGCCTGGGCCATCAAGAACGTGTCCCTGGCAGAGGAACACCTCCACGATCACTTTCCCGGCTACCCCGTTATGCCCGCAAGTCTGATCATCGAAGGCATGGCCCAGACGGCGGGAATACTGGTGGGCGAGGCCCGGCAGTTCAAGGAAAAGGTGATCCTGGCAAAGGTTGGTCGGGCGAAGTTCAACGACCAAGCCATTCCCGGCGATCAGTTGAAATATCAGGCCAAGTTGGTGTCCATCGAAGACGCCTTCGCCCGGACGGAAGGAACGGTGTGGCGGGACGGCAAGGTCATGGCCGAGATTGAAATTCTGTTCAGTCACATCGACAACAACATCGGCGGCCGGAAGTTCCCGGAAGAGAATTTTGTATTTACCGATCAGTTCCGTCAGTTGCTTCGATCGATCGAGCTGACGGCGAAGTCTTAAGATAAAGCGAGGTACTGCATGACGTCGAGACGAGTGGTGGTGACGGGATTAGGACCGGTTAGTCCGATTGGTATCGGCAAGGACAAATTCCTGGCCGGCCTGAAGGATCAGACGATCGGCGTGGACCGGATCAGCGAGTTTGACCCCGGGAGTTTCCGGGCCCAGATCGCAGGACAGATCAACGACTTCAAGTGCGCGGACTACGTACCCAAAAGCTACCGCAAAAGCATCAAGGTGATGGCCCGGGACATTGAATTGGCGGTGTGCGGAGCCGATCAGGCGGTCCGCGACGCGGGCCTGGTGACCAAGGGAATCAACCCCGACGCCCCGCAGGTCGATCCGACGCGGCTGGGAGTCAACATCGGCGCCGGTCTGATCTGTGCCGATCTGAACGAGCTTTCGTACGCCCTGGCGGCCTCCACGGAGGGAAACGCGTTTTCGCTCGAAAAATGGGGCAAAGAAGGAATGAATAACCTGACCCCGCTGTGGCTGCTCAAGTATCTGCCGAACATGCTGGCCTGCCACGTGACAATCATCCACGACGCTCAGGCCCCGAGCAATACAATCACCTGTTCCGATGCGTCAAGCCAACTGGCGATCGGTGAAGCCTATCGAACGATCGTCCGGAACTGCGCGGACATCTGCCTGTGCGGAGGCGCCGAATCGAAATTGAACCCCATGGGACTGCTCCGGCAGGACCTGCTGGGCCGGCTGACCCGGACGCACAACGATAATCCCAAACAGGCAGTAAAACCCTTCGCCGTCAATCGCGACGGGTCGGCGATCGGAGAAGGCGGAGCGGTCATTACCCTGGAGGCGCTGGAAAGCGCCAAAAAACGTAATGCGAGAATCTACGGCGAGCTGATCGGCGCGGGCGCGAGCTTCGGGACGAGTGATTTCATCAACCCCGAACCTGACGGTGAAGCCATCCGCGTGGCGATTGAACGAGCACTGGCGGATGCGAACGTATCGGCCAAGGACGTGGACCTGGTGGTCGGATTCGCACTGGGAACCAGGGATCACGACAAGGCGGAAGCCTGCGCGATCCGCAAGGCGCTGGGATCGGTCCCGGTCACGAGCATCAAAGGTCAGACGGGATTCTGCGGGGCGGGCGCCGGAGCGATTGACGCGTCCGTGGCCCTGCTGGCGTTGTCCGAAGGGTTGATCCCGGCGACGGTCAATTGCGATCAGGTGGACCCGGAGTGCCCGGTGAACGTGGTGCAGAAGCAACAGTACGGGCAGGTGAAGGTGGTGGTCACGCTCAACTACAGTCTGTGCGGCGGCCAGACCGGGGCGCTGGTGTTCAAACGGTATCAGGACTAGATATTCACGTATTCACGGTTCATAAACGAAAGAGGTATTCGCGGTGAAACGACGAGTAGTAATCACGGGCATGGGTTGGATCACACCGTTGGGTCAGGACATCGATTCCGCCTGGAACCGCCTGCTGGCGGGCGACAGCGCGATCGACTCCACAACGCTTTTTGACGCCAAGACGTTTCCGACAACGTTCTCGGCCCAGATTCGCGACTATGATCTGAAAAAGGTCCTGGGACCGGAATACGAATTCCACAAATCCGCTTCGCGAAACAGTTCCTTCGCCATGGGCGCCGCGACACAGGCTTGGCGAGCGGCGGGTCTGGACAAGATGACCGACCTGGACAAGCGTCTGGTGGGCGTGTATCTGGGAGCGGGCGAAGGACCGTTGGATTTCTGGCCTTTCGTGTCGGTTGCGGTGGAGGCATGGGATCGTCAAACGAACAGCCTCGATACCAAGAAATGGGCGGAACTGGCCTATCAACGATTGGACTATGTCCGGGAGTTTGAGCAGGATCCGAACATGCCGGCAGCCCACGTGGCCAAGTTGTTGGGGCTACGCGGTCCGAACTTCAACTGTCTGACCGCCTGTGCCGCCAGCACCCAAGCCATCGGCGAGGCGGCTGAACAGATCAGCATCGGCGACGCGGAAGTGATGATCTCCGGCGGAACGCACTCGATGATCCATCCGTTCGGCGTGACGGGTTTCAACCGCCTGACCGCCCTGAGCACGCGGAACAACGACATCAAAGCCTCGTCCCGACCGTTTGACCGGACGCGGGACGGGTTTGTGCTGGGCGAAGGGGCGGGAATTGTCATCCTGGAATCAGAGGAGTTCGCCAAGGCACGCGGGGCGAAGATTCTGGCGGAACTGGCCGGATTCGGAAGCAGCGCGGACGCTTATCGGATCACGGACATCCACGAAAGCGGACGCGGCGGAATCGCGGCGATGAACCAGGCGATGAGCGACGCGGGCGTCGGAATCAACGATATTGACTATATCTCCGCCCACGGAACGGGCACCGTGGATAATGACAAGGTGGAAACGCTGGCGATCAAGTCGGTGTTCGGCGAACGGGCCTATAAGGTCCCCATCAGCAGCATCAAGTCGATGATGGGCCACCTGATCGCAGCCGCGGGCGCGGTGGAGGCCATCACCTGCGTCCTGGCGATCCGGGACCAGATCGTCCCCCCCACCATCAATTACAAGGAAATCGATCCGGAGTGCGATCTGGATTACGTACCGAACGCGGCTCGGAAGGTCAAAGTCAAAACGTGTCTGAGCAATTCGTTTGGGTTCGGCGGACAGAACGATACGGTGATCATTAAGGCGTACGAACCATAGCCGATCTGAAAGTGGCTGGAGGTTGAGATCATGACGTATTGCTGGAGCGTTAGCATTCCGCTCCTGGGACAATGGACGGTGTGGGAGTTTCTGTCCCGCAACTGGGCCATGGTCTCCATCATCACCACCGTCCTGGCCTCCGTCACCATCTGCAGCCTGGTTCTCGGCCGGTATATCCGAATCATGCTCAACATCATGAAGGACACCCCTCCCCCACTGGCCATGGGTCCGCTGGATTTCGATCGCATCGAGGGTCCCATCGTCCGGTTCCGGGCGTTCGACGGGACCAGCTTAAGAGGCATGTTCCTCTTCGCCGACCGCCAGAAACCGCGCAAAGGCATCATCCTGTTCTGTCACGAATTCGCCTCGGACATGTACAGCTGCGCCCGATATTGCCGCCCCCTGCTCGATGCCGGTTACGACATTTTCTCGTTCGATTACCGCGGACACGGCGAATCGTCCTGCGGAGAGGACTATCAGCCGCGGCAATGGGTTTCCGATCGTGAGATCGACGACACATTGGGCGCCATCGCCTTTGTCGAAGACTACCTCGAATCCCATTCGCTCCCGGTGGAACTGGGCATGTTCGGTATATCCCGGGGCGCCGGAGCGGCCATCATCGCCGCACGACGCAACCCGGCCGTCAAGGCCATCATAACCGACGGGCTCTTCAGTACGGACAGCACTCTCGAAGCCCTCATGAAACGATGGGCCTATATCTTCGCGAAAGTCAAATTCGTCTACGAAAATCACCCCCCTGCCTTCTGGTCGTTTCTCCGGTGGCTGCTCTTTATCTTCGCCACCCGCAAATTCCGGTGCAACTATCCGTTCGTCAGAAAAGTCCTGCCCCGCATGCTTCCGCGACCCATCTTCATGATCCACGGCGAGCGGGACAGCTATATCCCCGACGAACTGGCTCGACATCTGTTTGCCCTGGCGCCCGAACCAAAAAGTCTCTGGATCGTCCCCGGCGCCAAACACAACCAGGGCGTAATCGTCGCGCCCGACGAATATGCCGAGAAGACCGTCGGGTTCTTCGACCATTACCTGGCTGGAATCATCGCCACGACGGAAAAAAAAACGCCTAAGATGGCCAGGGGCGCGTAGAGGATTCGGTTGTGCCTATTCTGTCTCGAATCATAGCACATATTGCCGCACGAAGCGCGGGTCGGGAGATGAACCGCTTCTTCGACGCCACCCGCCATCTTAAGCAAGTACAGCAATCCGTGCTCGCCCGCCAGATGAAAGTGGTCGCGGGCAGCGATTTCGCCCGGGATTACGGGCTTCAACACGTCCACAATTATGAAGACTTCCGCAAGCGCCTTCCCATTTTCCGCTACAACGAACTCAAGCCCTATATTGAGCGACTAAAAGAGGGGCAGACCAACGTCCTTTTGGGCCCATCAGAAAAACTGGTCATGTTCTCCCTGACGAGCGGAACCACAGCCGAGCCGAAGTATATTCCCGTCACTCAGCGATCGGTCGACGATTACCGCCGCGGGTGGAATATCTTCGGCCTCAAGGCTCTTCTCGACCATCCGAACGCCTTCTTCCGCAAAATCATTCAGATCACCAGCAGTGCCCGCGAAATTCAGACCCCGAGTGGAATCTGGGCCGGCGCCATCACCGGATTGCTGGCGGAAACGCAGAAATGGATCGTCCGTCGCCACTACATCACACCATTGAACTTCGCCCTCATCAAAGACCCCGTGGCCAAAATGTATGCCATCGCCCTGCTCGCCCTGCGGGAAGACGTGGCCTTCATGAATACCGCCAACCCATCGACGACGCTCCGACTGGCCCAGACAATCGAACAATACGGCGAATCTCTGATCCGCGATATCCACGATGGCGTACTTCGCCCCCCCGCCGCGATTCCCTCGGAAGTGATGAACTCTCTGCAAATATCTCCCGAACCCAGAATCGCCGCAAGGCTGGGAAACATCCTCGAACAGCACGGACGGCTCTTACCCAGAGACGTGTGGCGAATGTCCTTCATCAACAATTGGACGGGCGGCACGCTGAAGCTGTATCTGCAGCGGTTTGGCGAGTATTTCGGGGACACACCGGTTCGCGATCTGGGCCTCCTGGCCAGCGAGGGCCGATTCAGCATTCCCATTCAAGACCATACGTCGTCGGGCATCCTGGAAATCACCTCCAACTTCTTCGAGTTCATCCCCGAAGACGAATACGAGCAGAAATCGCCTGCCGTCCTGACGGCGGATCAACTGCAGGTCGGACAGAAGTACTTCCTGCTCTTCAGTAACGCCACGGGCCTGTGCCGTTACGATATCGGCGACCTGGTGCGAGTGACAGATTTCTACCACCAGACCCCCATGATCGAGTTCCTGAACAAAGGCGCCCACACCAGTTCGGTGACCGGCGAAAAGATCACCGAACGGCAGGTCGTCGAGGCGATGGACCTCCTGGGCCGGAAGATGGATCTGAAGATCGATGGTTTTCTCGTCCAGCCGCAGTGGGCCGAGCCCCCCTATTATGTTCTCTTCCTCGAGCAGTCAGCCGGCCAAGCACGAACAGAGGAATTGGCAAAAGCCTTCGACCAGGTTCTCGGCCAAATCAATATCGAATACGAAACCAAGCGGTCAAGCCAGCGATTGGGATGCGTACAAGTCCGCCTTGTCCCCGATGGCCATTTCCGAGCGGACGATCTGACGCGACTCTCCGCCACCGGACGCAGCGAACAGTACAAACGAAAATTCCTCATTCCGACAATCCTTCGCTGAAATATCCGAATTCAGTAACTCAGGCCCATACGCTTTTGGCGCTTGTCGAACCACCGGGGGACGTTTATAATCTAAAAAAGAACATCCAAACGGGAGTACAAGAGCGAGATTCTAACTATGGCAGATGAAATGCTTCTCAAGACCGGCAAGTTCAAGGTAGTGCGTCGGATGATCGAAACCGATGCGGGCGAATCCGTATCCAAGGATATGGTTATTCATCCGGGCGCCGCCGTCGTCCTTCCCATTACCGCCAAGGGCGAGGTGGTCATGGTGCGCAACCTGCGATGGACGATCAACCGTGAACTCCTGGAACTTCCCGCCGGAACGCTCGAACCGCTGGAAGAACCGCAGGAATGTGCGTATCGTGAACTCGAGGAGGAAACGGGTTACCACGCCGGGGCCCTCAGGCCGCTATGCCGGTTCTATTCGTCCCCGGGGATCATGAACGAGCTTATCCACGCGTTCGTCGCCACCGACCTCACACCCGGTGAACAGCACCTTTCCAGCGACGAGAGGATTCAGGTCGAAATCGTCACCTTCGACGAAATTGACCATAACATCCGGGTCGGAAAGATCATGGACGGAAAGACGCTGGCCACCATCCTGTACTATAAAATGCTGGAAAAACCATGAGCTGGCGAGATCGAGCCTACTACCACGGACAACGCTCATCCTACGACGACGGCGGAAGCTCTTTCGGTCTGCCGAAACCGACGCGGTACGTCAAGTACCTGCTGATCATCAACGTCGCCGTTTTCATTATCGACAACGTGATATTCCGCGAGTCCGGTCTTGGCGATCGTTTCGCGTTGACCAAGATAGCCAGTTGGTCCGTCTTCCTTGAAGCGGGGCGCCTGATTACATACCAGTTCCTGCACGGGGACCTGTGGCATATCGCGATGAACATGCTCGGACTGTACTTCTTTGGAACGCCCCTGGAGTCATTCTGGGGGGGCAAGAAGTTCCTGTTCTTCTACTTCTTCTGCGGCGTGGCCGGAGGCATCCTTTTCCTCTTGCTGGCTGCCCATGCTTCGGGATTTCCCGTCCTCATCGGGGCCAGCGGCGCGGTGCTGGGCCTGCTCGCGGCGTGCGCAGTCCTTTTTCCGCACATGACAATCATACTCTTTGTTTTTCCCGTTCCCATTCGATTTGCCGCAATCCTGCTCGTTGGGTTGTATGGGTTAAACACGCTCGTGACGCAAAACCTGTCCGATGCCTGCCACCTCGGTGGCATGGTGGCCGGGTTCCTGTTCATCAAGGCTCGCCCCTTGTGGCAGAATATCGCGTACCAGCGAGACAAGCTCCGCCGCCAGGCCCTTCTCAAGCAGGAAATGGCCGATCAGCAGACCGTCGATCAAATCCTGGAAAAGGTCCACCAGCAGGGCCTGCAAAGCCTCACGTGGCGGGAGAAACGAACCCTCAAAGCCATCACCCGCCGGCAGAAACAACGCGACGATATGCGAAAGAAGAACTGGTAACCAACGGGCGTACGGCCTGACTGCCTTGACTTTCCCGCTGTTTGAGACTATTCTGGCATTCGTCATTTTACATACGAAGGAATGAGTTGTGCCAAAATCCGATATCGCATACCAACAGTGTATCAACCCAGCCTGCCGCTCCACGTTCAGCGTGGACCAGATACTCTTCGCCTGCCCGAGTTGCGGCGATTTGCTGGACGTCCGTTACGACTGGAGCAAGTCGAATCCGCCGCGGCAGTTGAGCTTTTTCGAAGGCCGATGGGGCACTAAGGCCAGCCCGTTTGATTTTTCCGGCGTCTGGCGATTTCGTGAGCTGCTGCCCTTCGCCGATCCCCATGACATCATCACCATCGGCGAAGGCCGAACGATTCTGCAGCGGGCCGACCTGCTGGCTTCGTACATCGGACATCAGAAAGGGAAATTACTGCTTCAGTATGAAGGGCTGAACCCTTCCGGAAGCTTCAAAGACAACGGTATGACCGCAGCCTTCACTTTGGCCCGGAAACTCGGCAAAAAACGCGTCGCCTGCGCCTCGACCGGTAACACATCGGCATCTCTGGCCCTTTTCGCGGCGTTGTCGGGCATGATGCAGGGCATCGTCTTCATCGGATCGGGAAAGATCGCCTACGGCAAGCTTTCCCAGGCCCTGGAATACGGGGCACTCACCCTCCAGGTTCAAGGCGACTTCGACGCCTGTCTCAAGCAGGTCCGTTCCGCCTCGGATCGGCTGGGACTCTACCTCATGAACTCCGTCAACCCCTTCCGGCTTGAGGGCCAGAAGACCATCATGTACCGCATCCTCGAAGCCTGCGACTGGCAGGTCCCCGATTGGATCGTTGTACCTGGCGGAAACCTCGGAAACTCCAGCGCCTTCGGAAAAGCCTTCGAGGAAATGCTCGAACTTGGCCTGATCAAGAAGATCCCCCGCATCGCCATCATCAATGCCACCGGCGCCAACACCCTCTACGATATGGTGGAAAAGAAAGGCATCCGCTGGAACAAGGGCAAGGTCGACAACGCAGCCATCAAGGCTTACTACGACAAACTCGACGCGGATAACATTCGAGCCCACACCATCGCCAGCGCCATCGAAATCGCCCGGCCCGTGAATCTGAAAAAGGCCCTTCGCACGCTGGAAATCTGCAACGGTCTGGTTCGCGAAGTGACGGACGAGGATATTTTGGAGCACAAGGCCATGGTAGGACGCTTCGGATTCGGCTGCGAGCCCGCCTCCGCCGCCTCCGTCGCCGGACTCCACATGCTGCTGAAGGAAAAGGTCATCAGTCCGTCCGAAACGGTCGTCTGCATCCTCACCGGTCACCTGCTCAAAGACCCGGACGCGACGGTAACCTATCACACCGGCATCCCGATGAAGAAGGCAGTGCCTCCGCAGGCGGAACCCGTGTGGGGAAATCTCGCCAACAAGCCCGTCCCGGTGGCGGACGATCTCGACGCCATCTGCAAGGTTCTCGGCGAGCAAACGCCCCCGGTGAACCTCACGGAAACAAACCAGTTCCCCACCATCGCGCCCCTGGGAATTGAGTACTGAGGTCTCGCGGCGACGGTCGAATCGCTTACAGTTACAGCACGTCCGCCTTGATCATGTTCGTGGACTGGGCCTTATCAACGGGTATCCCCGCCACAATCACCACCCGGTCACCCGGTTTGGCGAGATTCGACTTCACAACGGCTTCCTTGGCCTTGGCGATCACCGTATCCGTGTCGCGTGCCTCATCCACGCTAAACTGGCACGCCCCCCAGAACAGAATCGATTTCTGAAGCGCGTTCTCATACGGACTGACCACGGCGATCGGAGCGTGTGGCCGATAGCGTGACACCCGCTGCGCAGTCTGTCCGGTCCGCGTGCAGCAGATGATCACTTTCGCGCCGATCTCAATCGCCGTCTGACAGGCGGCATGAGCAATCGCGTCTTCCATGGTATCGCGGGGATTCAGCGGCCGGCTCTTGAATTGCTTGATGTAGTTGATTCGCTCTTCCGTAGTCTGGGCCACATCCGCCATCATGCGGACCGCCTGCACCGGGTACTGCCCCATCGCCGTCTCGCCTGAGAGCATCACCGCATCCGTTCCGTCCAAAATGGCATTGGCGATATCGTTCACCTCGGCTCGCGTGGGACGGGGATTGGTGATCATCGACTCCAGCATTTGCGTGGCCGTGATATCCGGCTTGCCGTAAAGGCTCGCCTTCCGGATGATCTCTTTCTGAACGAAAGGAATTTCCTTCAATCCGATTTCCAGGGCCAGGTCGCCCCGGGCCACCATGACGCCGTCCGCCTCGCGAAGAATCGCGTCCAGGTCGTCCAACGCCTCCTTCTTCTCCAACTTGACCATCACGGGAACGTTGTATCCCTTGTCCCGAATGTAAGTCTTCACCGTGCGAAGTTCCTCCGGCGTTCGCACGAACGACTGGGCCACCCAGTCCACCCCCTGCGACAATCCGAAGTTCAAATCATCGATGTCCTTTTCCGTGGGCACGGTCTTCTTCAGTCTCACCCCCGGAGTGCTGATTCCCTTGTTCGACCGAAGTTCTCCCCCCGCCGCCACCTCACATTCAATATCCGTATCGCCGCCTCGAATCACCCGCAGTTCCAGCTCGCCGTCCGCCAGAAGAATCCGATCGTCCTTCTTCACCGAACTCACCAGTTCCGGCGTATTGATCGAGACAATCGTCCGGTCACCCACTACGCTTCGCGTGGTCAGGGTAAATTTGGCGTTCGGCACGAGTTGAATGGAACCGGCGGCAAACTTTCCGATCCGCATCTTCGGACCCGACAGGTCCTGCAGAATGGCCACACGCGTCCCGACCTGCCTGGCGGCTTCACGAATGGCAGCCAGATTCGCGGCGTGCTCCTCATGCGAGCCGTGAGAAAAATTCATCCTCGCCACATTCATTCCCGCCTCGATGAGTTGGCGTAGAACGTCCGCGGAATTGCTGGCAGGACCGATGGTGCATACGATCTTCGTTCGCCGACAGGAGCAGTACGTCATGATTATTTCCATCCGATCAAACGAGGCAGATACGCGTTGAACTTCTCTTCGAACTCGTCCAGATCGTTCGTAATGTACTTTCTGAACACCGCCTCGCCGAAGCTGATGTTTTCCTCGCCGGACAAGGTGGCGGCAAACCCACGTGCCTTGACCATCATGTCCCGGGTCCCGAGTTCCGCGAGCAGTTTCTGGAAGTTCGCGTGATACGGGGAGGTTGGGTCCTGCATGAATTGAGTCATCGCCCACAACTGCGCATAATAGGTCAGCACCTTCATCTGCGACGACTTGCTGACTTCCCCGGCATGAGTGGCCAGAATCTCCTTCAGCGGGATCAACTTCTTCGCCCCCACCGCCTCCGCCAGATTCTGCTGCCGGAAGAGATTCTTCCGTGGCGTGTAGACGACCTTCATGACATCCCATTCATGGGCCTCAAAATAGCAGGCCATCCCTTCGTTCACCCAAGCCGGAACAGGTTCCTTGCCCGCCATCATGTTCACGTACAGGTGAAACAGCTCGTGCGCCATGATCGTCAGCGTCGGATACCGCCCGAGATAGTAAAACGCCGCCAGGTTGTCCGCCGTGTATCCGCCGTTGCGGATGCGCATGTAGGCGTCGGCCTGATCTCCAAATTTGGACTTGGTGAACGCAATCCATTGATTGACGTCGTAAAAAATGTATACCGTCATCTTTTCCTTGGGTTCGCGTTTCAGATCCTGACAGAATCGACGGTACTGGCCTTCCGCAAGGTCCACGGCGGCCGAATAGAAATCCTTATCCTTGATCGTCGTATAGATCCGATAGTGAGGCGTATCGAGAATCGTACCGGTATGATGCTTCAGAGGCCAGGGCGAACTCTGGTATATCGTTCCCTGGAGGCTTTGGCACCCTCCGATTACGGCGACCAGTAACGTCACCAGTCCACACACCAGCCCTGTACAACCCCAAGATTTTTCTGTCATACTCCGCCCTGTCTATTTTTTCCAGAACGACGCGTTCTTCACATACCAGTCAATCGCTATTTGCAGTCCCTGATCGAAGAGCACCTTCGGCCGATAGCCGATCACATCGTACGCCAACCGAATATCCGCCAGAGAGTGTCGAACGTCACCCGCCCGAGGCGGCGCGTATTCCGGCTCGATCTTCTTTCCCAGCAATTCGTTGATCCGCCGGATAATCGCGTTGACCGTCACCGATTCCCCGCAGGCGCAGTTGATGACCTCGCCGTGCGTCTCCGGAGCAGCCGCCGCCAGCAAATTCGCTTCCACCACGTTTTCGATGAACGTAAAATCTCGCGATTGCTCGCCGTCGCCGAACACCGTCGGACGCCGGTCTTCCAGAATCGAGGTCACAAACGCGGGAATCGCCGCCGCATATTGACTCTGCGGATCCTGGCGGGGACCAAATACGTTAAAGTATCTCAATGCGATCGTCTGCAGCTTGAAGCACTCATAGAAACACTTGCAGTAATACTCGCCCACCAGCTTGGCCACCGCATATGGGCTCTTCGGACTCGGGAGAATACCTTCGAACTTCGGGGAAATCTCCGTGTCGCCGTAGGCCGAGCTGCTGGCCGCGAAAACAAATCGTCTTACCCCCGCGTCTCGGGCCGCCATCAACATATTAAACGTCCCGTCCACGTTCGCCTCGTGAGAGACTTCCGGCGCTTCCACCGATTTGGGAACGCTCGGAATGGCCGCCTCATGGAATACCACTTCTGCATCCTTCACTGCCTTCTTGCAGTCTTCCGGCTTTCGAATATCCCCTTCGATCAATTCGATCTTGTCCAGCAAATGCTCGATGTTTTTCCGTTTACCAGTCGCGAAGTTATCGAGAATCCGCACCTTCTTTCCACGCTTGACCAACCCCTCTGCCAGATGCGACCCGATAAATCCCGCTCCGCCAGTAACCAGAAATAGACTCATTTGCGCTCTCCATTATTCCTTGTTCGTTCGACTTGCCGCTATCCTATAATACGTATCTTCGGCAGTTTGGGTCTTGATTATAAGCCCTTTTTACCGATTATCTGCACGCTCAGGCATTTACCGGACGGACCACCTGGGTCTTCTTCTGCTCGATTTCCGCCACCGCCCGGCGTGAACGTTCCGGCAGATAGCGAAGAAGAACCATGAACAGCAGGGCAATGGGAATGCAGGCCACGCTGATCCCCTGGGATATGGTCAGTCCGAACGTATCGTGAGGATTATCCGCCCGAATCATCTCCTCGAATACACGGCAGATCGGGTACAGTACGAACAACCAGGCGATCACCATGCCGTCCCGCTTCCGCCGCCAGTAATACACCCCTAGAACCCATGCGATAATCAACGCCGAAATCGATGAATAAAGCTGGGCTGGATGAATCGGAACTGTCTTGAGGTCCAGATCCTTGACGATCTTCCGCAGACCATCCATGTTGGTCCCATAGGTCTTGAGATGACCATTGAGCAGACCCAGCATGTATCCTTCGCCCGACTTCGGAGATACCTTGGCCAGAGTCTCCTGTAGTTGTTTATCGCTCATCTTCAGATATTCACGATCGACCAGGAACGGGGAACCTCCGGAGGTCGACAAAATCAGCTCCGCGGGCACCGCCACCTCGTGCGTCTTTTGCCACTGATGATCGAACGCCAGACTCCCATAAGGAAACTGCACAGCCACCGGCAACTTCGTCGGAGCGCCCCAGCAACAGCCATTGAGAAAACATCCAACCCGCCCGAAGGCCAGCCCAATCATGATCGACGGAGCCAGAATGTCCAGATACCATCGCATGGACTTCTTCTTGATACTCATGTAAATGATCACTACCGCCACGGCGGTCAGAAAGCCGCCGTAAAACTCCAGTCCGCCCGAAGTCAGATTGATCATCGAGAATATCGGGTTGTCCGTGGCCAGGAACTGGGACAGATGGTGAAGCACGTAAAAAACACGAGCCCCGACGATCCCCGTGATCAGCGACAGCAGTCCCAGATTCACGACAACATCCTCATCCGCGCCGTCTTTTCGCGCCCGCTTGGCCGCCAGATGAACCGCCGCCAGAAAACCGAGCATCATCATCAGTCCATAGGCCCGGATCGGGATGGGCCCCAAGTTAAACAGTGTCGGATGCATTCATCTACTCCTTATCCGCGTCATCCGGTCGGACGCCCCTGTATTCACTCGCGAAACCATCGAGATCATTCCCACAGTTCGCACAAACGCGCCGGACTAATACGTAATCACTTCCTTAATTGTATTTCCCTCCCCGATAATCGCCACCTTGGCCTTGTGCGACTTTGCTTCGTCCGGGGTCAAATATGCAAACGCCATGACGAGCACTTCGTCTCCCACGCTGACCAGGCGGGCCGCCGCGCCGTTGATGCAGATCACCCCGCTTCCAGCAGGACCGGGAATCGCATACGTCGTATGCCGCGTCCCATTGTTCATATCCGCGATCAGCACCGCCTCGTTCGGCAACAGTCCCACAGCCTCCATCAAAGTACGGTCGATCGTGATACTCCCGACATAATCCAGTTTCGCCTCGGTCACCTTGACCCGGTGTATCTTGCACTTCAACAGTTTCAGAAACATCAACCAACTCCTAACATACCCGATCTTCTGGCCGGGCATAAATTCACAATTCCGATATTATAAGTTCCTCACCCTCCCGGTTCACCAGAATATTGTCGATCAACCGCGTCGAGCCGATCTTCACCGCCAACGCGATCAACACAGGGCCTTCCACCCGCCCAACTTCCTGAACCGTACCCGGATCAACGATGCTGATATATTGTATTCCGCAAGGCCCGGCCGACTCAATCAATTCCCGCATCCTCGCCGTAATTGTCGCTGTGTCCACAACCCCCTGGCGGATCAGTCTCTGCCCCAAACGAAGCGACTCATACAGGCAGACCGCCTGACGACGTTCCTGGTCGCTCAAATACTGATTACGTGAACTCATCGCCAGTCCGGAGACCTCTCGCACCGTCGGACACACTCTCAATTCCACCGGCTGATTCAAGTCCCGGATCATTCGCCGGATCACCAGCGCCTGCTGCGCATCTTTCTGACCGAAAAACGCGACGTCCGGCTGAACGATATTGAAAAGCTTCGTCACAACGGTGGCCACGCCCGTAAAATGCCCGGGCCGAAACTCACCGCACAACTTTTCCGTCAGCTTCGCCACCTGCACCGTCGTCAACGGTTCCAGCGGGTACATCTCCTCCGGCTCCGGATTGAAAACCAGGCCGACCCCCTCCTGCCGACACCTGGCAAGATCCGCCTCCAACGGCCGGGGATATCGGTTAAAGTCTTCTCCCGGCCCAAACTGCGTCGGATTGACGAAAATACTCACAGCCACAAACGGACACTCCCGCCTGGCCGCCCGCACCAACGACATATGCCCGTCGTGCAGCGCCCCCATGGTCGGAACAAATCCGATCCGCTCGCCACGACGACGAACCATCCCAATGGCGTCACGAACTTCACTGATCTTCTTGCATACTAACATGGTGTTGCGTCTCTCAAACCGGGAAAGCACCTGCGGAATCAAGAACATCGGAATATTCTACTCTTCGTCGCCCAGGGATTCCAGAATTGTCTGGGCCGACATCATCAGGACGGGGTGAACCGCGTGCGGGGCAATTTGAGCCAACGGCTGCATGACGAATCGCCGTTCATGCATCAGGGGATGAGGAACCACCAATCGATCCGTAGAAATAATCTCCTGCCCATACAGCAGGATATCCAAATCGATGGTACGCGGTCCCCAGTAGATCTCACGCTTGCGGCCGAGCTCTTTTTCAATCGCCTGCAAGGCATCGAGCAATTCGACAGGATGAAGCGTGGTTCGCACCTTGGCCACCGCGTTGAGAAACGCGCCCTGACCGTGGGGCCCGCCCTCCGGTGCCGTCTCGTACACCGAACTGACCTCCACCACCTCCATCTTCGGGTGGTCGGTCATCAGATTCAGCGCCCGCTGGATATATTTCCCCCGCGGCTCGATGTTCGAACCCAGGGCGATATACGCGTCGACCGGTTCATGTTCTTTTCGCTTCTTGGCCATTCGAATCTCTTGATTCGACCGGCTCAGCCGCTAAGTCCCTGTTGCCATCTGGCGGCCAGCACGGCGTTGTACATCAAAATTCGCGTCGTCACCGTTCCCACCCCGCCGGGTACGGGAGTAATGATCCCCGCCCGCTGAGCGGCAACGTCATATTCCACATCGCCCACCAACCCCGACTCCGTCTGATTCACGCCGACATCGATCACGATTGCTCCCGGCTTGATCCACTCGCCCTTGATCGCCTTCGGAGCCCCCATCGCCGCGATCACAATGTCCGCTCGTCCAACGTGCTCCGCCAGCTTGCCCCGCTTGCTCGTACCCGTATGACAGATCGTTACCGTCGCCGACAACTTCCGCCCCAACAGCAATAGCGCCGCTGGCTTGCCGACGATCGAACTGCGCCCGACAATAACCGTTTCCGCGCCCACCGTGTCTGCGCCCGTGGCTTCGATCATGCGAATCGCCGCCAGCGCCGTACACGGCGCCAGTCTCTGCTGGTCGTACACCAGCAGTCCCAGATTCACCGGGTGAATTCCTTCTATATCCTTCTTCGGATCAATCTCCATCTGCGCTGCCCACGCATCCAACGGCTTGGGCAGCGGCGTCAGCAAAATAATCCCCGTCACCTTCGGATCGGCATTGAGCTTTCGAATATACGCGATCAACTCCTCCTGACGCGTCCCGTCCGGAAGCTGGTGATGCTGATGCTCGATTCCGTGATTGTCCGCCTGTTTCTTCTGATTGCGGATATAGACCTGCGTCGCCGGGTCCGCCCCCACCTGCACCGCCGCCACCGAAACACCGACACCCCGACTCCCCAGTTCCGTCACTCCGCCTCGAATATCCTGGGAAATTCGTTCCGCAATCCGTTTGCCTTCCAGAACCTGAACCATTACTCCCCTCCCGCCTTCGTGCCGCTCTGATCGGTCGGCTTGTCCTCGACCGGCTCAATCGCGATCAGATCCGGACGGTGCTTGGCGATCTCCTCCACCATCTCCTCGAAATTGGTGACGACATAGTTATCCAACACGTATTTCCGCTCCGCCGCACCTTCCCGATAGAAAATATCCAACAGCCCTTTCTCCAGGTTCTTGTCATCCACCCGGACAATCGCTTGATAACCGATCTTCACCTTCCCGTTCACCTCGATCCCCGTATCGTCCACGACAACACGAGTCTTCGATACTTGCACCAGGTATCGAATGACCAGAACAATAAAAACCACCGCCAGAACAACGGCCCCCACCTGGTTGAACATCCGGTTACTCAATTCCTCCTGAACCTGATACTTGGGGTTAATCCATCCGTCATAGTAGCAATAAGCGGAAAACCCGGCTGAGAGTATCATGTACAGTACCCAACGCATTTTTCGTGAACTGGTTAACGTCCCGACAACGGCCATAAATTACCTCCGTAGTTTGTCCCCATTGTCCGAAAAACGCCCAAAACTGCAAGCCTTCGCTGAAAAAAATACAACCAATGAAAGTTCCCCGCGCAAAAAGACGGCGAGGCCGGCAGGGCCGACGGGGGGGCAGTCAGCGCGCACACCAGCCTCACCATATTGATCAATCGGGACCACGGAGTGCGAACACAAGGTCCGCGATCATTAACTGCGTTTGAAATTACGTGTTTGATTATTCCGGAGATGTGATTTCTGAGTGTCTCTCAAGGTTGCTCCAAAGGCCAACCTTCCTACAACAGCATACCATGAATTTTCGCTTCTGTCAAAAATCCCTGGGCGACACTTACCTGCATTCCAACCATGTTAAACTAGGCAACTCCACCAGCATCAAACCGGACCTTATAACCTAGATGTATCGGCGAACGTCCGAAATCCGAATCTCCCCGATCTGACCGTAAAAATTCCCCCATCCCAACCAGTTGAATTGCCCGCCGTATCTGGCATATCCGTTAAGCCTTGTGCCAACGCTGAATTGCGCCTCATGCCGCCGGTCGTTAACCAAACGTTTACCGCTCGGGCTCGTCATCTGCCAGATGAGCGTTCCATCCAGAAAGAGCTGGTGCAAGTCCTGAGCATAAGAATACTGCCACGCCACATGGTGCCATTCAGTGTCACGTATTCCCAGATAACGGCGGTCCTTAACGTGGCCGCCCGGCAGCTTCTCAAGCACGACTCCCTCCGTCCGCTTCCACGGGTGAAGATCCATCAGGCCCGGATGCCCGTCCGCTCCCATGAAATGAACACCCGGCGCCATGGCTCCGTCCGGCGATCCGTCGTACGCCAGATACAGCTCCCACACGCCTCGCCACGTGTTGTCGAATGTTCCGCAAATATGGCCGAAGTCGAATGGCTGATTGTACTTGTTGATCGCTCCGCCGCGACGCACCCACGCCTCCACCGTCCACTCATCCCGGCACGTCCGCAGGTCCAGTTTGTCATTGTGCTGAGGCCCGACATAGCCCCACTCGCCGCCACCTTCACAGTACGGATACTTTCCCCACCCTGCCCGAGGATAGCGAATATCCCCGAACATGTTCGTCCATGTGAGAGTCAGATCCTCATCGCCCATAGCATCGCGGAAAAACTTCCCGCTCGGGCCCTGCCAATCGTACAGAACCACCGTGTGCACATCCGGCCCGATCTTGCGCAGACTCCCCGGCACCGTCCGCAACGTAAATGTTCGTTGAACCGTCTGTCCGCAGTTGTCCTGGACCTCAAACGTCACATCCGTCATGTTCGTCTGATTGGGCTTACCCGACAGCACCCCCGTGACCTCATCAAACGAAAATCCCTCGGGCAGCGCCGCATCCACCAATCGCCACCGGACCGGTTCCACCAAATGCTTCACCTGAAACCGATATTCATATTCGTAGCCAACAAAAGCAAGCGGCAGCGATTGATCGACAATGTTCCCCGCCTTCACCTCAACGCGAAATTCATGTTCGTGCTGCCACCCCGTCTCGTCCGTCGCCGCCAGCGTAATCCGCCGATCCTCAACCGCCATCACCGGTCGTCCGCTGATCTGGCCGGTGTCGCCATCGAACTTCAGCCCCTCGGGAAACTCACCCTTCACGACGTGCCATCGAACTTTCCCCGCCCCCCCCTCCGTCGCCCGCCGCGCTCGCTCATCGCCCGGCATCCCGCCCCCCGGCCGCGCGTCGCGAATAATCGTCCGCCCGTCCGCCCCC
>CAZLZE010000003.1:73423-83799 GCA_964563935.1 uncultured Phycisphaerae bacterium
GGCTAGAATCCGGCCCATGAGACGAAGCACCTTCGCCACCGCCCTCGCCGCCTCGCTGGCCCCCCCCTCCGTCGCCAGCCGCGCTCGATAATCGCCCTGAATCACGCCCACCGGCAGATCGTCGCGAATAATCGTCAGCCCGTCCGCCACCGGATATCGCATAACGCTTGATATCCGCAACTCATCGATCTCACCCTCGAAATTCCCATACCCCAGATAATACGGCGGATCCTGCGAGTGCAAAAATCCGCCCACCATGAAGGGAATGCACGTGCCTCGAAGATCATTAATAATGGTGCTTCCTCGCGGACGCTGCAGTTGCCAGATCAGCCGCCCGTCCAAAAACAAAAAATGCTGCTGGTCGCGATAGCGGAACTGCCACGCCACGTGGTGCCACTCCTGATCGATCACACAGCCGGAACTCTCCGCGAAATAACCTTCTTCCGGGCACGTCAGCCGCGGCGAAGTCTCCATGTTTCCCTTGCGCCGATAGAACGGACCGATAAAGCGAGCCCAAGGCCGAAGCCCCTCGCCGTGTTCCGCCGTCGTCAAAGCAAACGTCCATCCGCCCCGCAATCCTTCCGGCAAGCTCAAACCTTCCTCGTCCGTACTGCAAATGTTAGCATAAGTTCTCCCCTCGTCCTGCCCCGGCGTCCCCGTGTACCGCACCCACGCCTCGACCGTCCATTCCTCCCGGCATGTCCGTAAGTGAAGCTTATCATTCCCCACAGGCCCGACAAACAGATTCGCATCGTCCGTCCGCCGCGTGAATCGCACCGCCGGCCCGAACCGCCCCCGCGATACCCACAGCGGCATCTTCGACCGAAGCGTCAGCGCCGGGTCCCCGCACGCGTCGTGGGCCTCATACCCCTGCCCTTCGTCGAAATGATACAACGCCACCGTATGTTCGTCGCAAACAAATGGATTCTTCCACGCGTCCTGCATAGCGGTAACATCCTTCCTCTACAAAAAGTCATTGCGAGGAGCCCCCGATTTCTCGGGGGTAAACTCTACAAAGAAGCAATCTGGCGTCCTGACGCCAACGTCAATCCGTACGCCACATCGCCACGCCCATCGCAATGGGCTCGCGATGACACTATGGGGTTCTCATACTCTTTGAGCATGGGATTGTCAATAACGCGGGGCGATCATACCCATTTCGTTGTACCAAACATGACTACACCCCTATTCTTGACTTTACCCACCCGGTTGCGTACCTTTTCCTCATGGGACAACTCCGAAACATTCCCAAAGCCAAACTGTTTGTCGCCATGCTCGTCGCTCCGGACGGCATGGACAAACTGGACGTGTTCGACCAGGCCCTGGAAGCCAGATTCGGTCCGATCGACCTTAAGAGCCCCGACTGGCCGTTCGATATGACGGACTATTACACTCGGGAAATGGGCCCGAACCTCACCCGACGGATCGTCAGCTTCGAAAAGATGATCGACCCCGCGTTTCTCGTCGACGCCAAGCTCATCACCAACGAACTCGAGATGGAACTCACCCGTCAATTCCGCAGCCAGGACTCGGGCCGGATCGTCAACCTCGATGCCGGATATCTCACCCTCGGGCAACTCCTCCTGGCAACCACCAAGAGCTATTCGCATAGAATATACTTAGGCAAAGGTATCTGGGCCGAGGTCACCCTGTATTACTACAAAGGCAGGTACGAGAAATGGGATTGGACCTATCCCGATTATGCCGACGGTCGGTATAATGACTTCTGGCTGGCGATGAGAGAGAAACTCAAGGAAGGTTAGGAAACCGGTTGATCATGAAGAACCCCCCGCTACCTCTCTGGCAGATGATGTTGGTCCTGGCCATGGTCGCCGCCGCCGGCAATTTCCTCCTGTGCGGCCTGATGCGGTGGCTATCGCCCCGGATCGGCTACGTCGATCGTCCCGCCGGGCGAAACACCCACGGCCGAGTCGTCCCCCTGGGTGGCGGAGTCGCCATTTTTCTGACTCTCGTCCTGCTCATCCTCCTGGGTATCCTCGCGGTTTGTACCGGCGGGGTGGGCCGAGTTCCCTCGCTCGCCTGGCTCCAGGGCCAGACTCAGATCGCGAATGTCGGCAACCAGATGGCGGGTATTCTCTTCGGCGGATTCATCTTTCTTGTCCTCGGCCTGTTCGACGACATCAAGAACTTCGGCCCGTGGTTCAAGCTCGTAATCCAGTTCGCCGTGGCGGCCCTGGTCGTCATCGGATTCGACGTTCGCCTGTCGCTCTTTGTCCACGGCATCTCCTTCGGATGGATCGTCTCGATCTTCTGGATCGTCGTCATCGTCAACGCGTTCAACTTTCTCGACAATGCCGACGGACTCTCAGCCGGCGTGGCCCTGATCTGCGCCGTGGTCCTCCTTGGCGTGGCCCTGACGGGTGGACAAATCCTCGTCAGCGCCTTCCTGGCCGCCCTTGCCGGAATCCTGGCTGGGTTTCTCATCCACAATTTCCCCCCCGCCAAAATCTTCCTCGGCGACGCGGGAAGTCACTTGGTCGGCTACCTCCTCGCCGTCGGCTCCCTGCTGACCACGTTCTACAACGAGAAGAGTCCCTCTACAACCAAGATGTCCGTACTGATCCCCCTGATCGTCATGGCCATCCCCCTGTACGATTCCGCGTCCGTCATCTGGCTGAGGTGGCGATCCGGCGCCCACATCTTCGTCGGCGATCATCGCCACTTCTCGCACCGGCTGATGCGCCGCGGATTGACGCCTCGCCAGATGGTGCTGACCGTCTACCTCGCCTGCGGGTGTACCGCCGTCGGGGCAATCATGCTGCGGCACCTCTCGGGCCTACCCGCCGCCCTGATCTTTCTGCAGACGCTCTGCATCACCGCCATTATCGGAATTCTGGAATATCAACCGCCCAAGAATGGAAACAATGCATAAAAAATTGTCCACCGTCCTCTGGATCGTCCTGCTCGTCATCGTCGGCGTGGCATCGACCACCTCCATCCGGTGGGTGAGTCCCGCCCTGCATATTCAAAGCAATTTCGGTCCAAGTCGCGATCTCAGCGACGCCCTCCTGCTCGGACTGTTCATTCTCATCACCGCCGCGCTGGCCCCCTTCCGAGGCCCGACCAAATGGTCCCGCTTCCTAAAAATCACCCTTGGGCTCGTCGTCTTCGGAATCGCCGTGTCCTCCTTCCTCGCCACCGATAAGAGTCTCGCGTTCTACGCCGGCGCCGGTATGCTCATCGGCATGGTCCTCATGCTCACCACGTGGAAACTCGCCGATCGGCCATGGAAGATCCAACTCGCCCTCATCGTCATCACCGCGCTCGGCGTTATCTTCGCCGCCAAGGCCTGGATCCGCGAAAAATACGAAATCGATCAGACCTGGAAACAGTACGTGGAAACGCGGGACGACTTCTGGGCCAAGCAGGGCAAGACGCTCGACGACCCATCCGTAAAAATGTTCGAAGCACGCATGCTCAGCCGCGACAACGGCGGATTCTTCTTCCACGGCAACCTCGGCGGAATGTACCTGGCGACCGTGCTCTTCGTCAGCCTCGCACTGGTGGTCCAGCGATTCTCCAACCGTCGCCAACCCTACGGAATCCCCTGGCTGATCGGATCGATCCTGCTTACGCTGTTCATCCTCTCAGCCCTCGTCCTTACAATGAGCAAGGGTGCCATTCTCGCCGCCTTGCTGACGTTAGTAACCATCGCCGTCATCTGGCGATTGCGGAGTGTGCTCGCCCGCCACTTCCGCGCTGCCGTTATTGGGACCGTCTTGCTGATCGCCCTGGTATCCGCCACCGTCATCGGTCATGGCCTGGCGAGAAAAACCCTCCCCACCCTCTCCATGGCCTATCGCTGGCAATACTGGGTCGCCAGTTACGCCATGTTCAAAGACCACCCCTTCGCCGGCGTCGGTCTCAACAACTTCGGCCATTATTACCAGCAATACAAACTCCCCGAAGCCGAAGAAGAAATCACCTCCCCCCATAATTTCGTCGTACAGGGATTCACCGAACTCGGATTCCTCGGCGGCCTGGGCTTCATGCTCCTCCCCCTCGCCATCCTCCACCAAATCGCCAAGTCCGCAAGAAACCGCCAGAATCCCAAATCAACAATCAACAATCAGCAATCAACAATCCCTTCCGCCCCCTTGCTCCTCCTCGCCGTCACCGTCGGAACCTTCGGCCTGCTTTTTGTCTTCAACCAATCGGGCCTGCCGGGTCCCATCTACCTGCTCGCCGAATATCTACCCTACGTCATCTTGTTTCCAGTAGCATTCGTCCTGAGCAGCCTACAGGCCGACCGATTCGATACGATCGAAAACGCGCCCCCGACCTCAGCCACCGTCCTGTGCCTGACCGGCGCGCTGGTCACCTTCATCCTCGGCGATATCGTCAATTTCTCGCTCGAAGAACCGTCCATGCAGTTCCTCTTCTTCTTCCTCGCCGGTCTGACCCTCGCCGCCGCCCAGTCGCCCATCGAAAACAAGGAACCTGCCCGACTCAGACCTCGGAATCTTGCTTACGTCGCTGCCACCATCATCTTCGCCTACTTCCTCCTGCTGCCCGCGATCAAGAGCGAGAATATTGCCCTTGAATCGGATAAAACAACGCCCATTTCCGATCCCGCGTTTGACCCCTATTATCAGGAACTCGCCAGACTGGCTGGCCGATACCCCTACGATGCACACTTGGCCGCCCAGGCCGGGAAACAGCTCATCGACATCGCCCGCGCCAACCCCGAACCTGCTTCCGTCCTCAAAGAGGCGATCACGTGGTTCCAGGAAGCTCAAACACGTGCCCCAGAGGTATGGGAGTTCTGTTCCCAGCAAGGACAATGCTGGCTCATGCTCGCGGATCTCGACCCGCAGAACAAAACTGCCTTCATGACAGAAGCGGAAGCCTGCTTCGAAAAAGCGCGAACCTTGGCCCCGCGATCCAAAACCCTGGCCATGACTCTTGGACTAATCTACGCGCAGCATGTCCAATCGCTTCAGTCGGATCAGACAAGTCGACGGCAGGAAGTTGCGGTGTTGGCAAGAAAGCACCTTCAGGACGCCCTGGATCTGGATCAGGCACTGCCGGCCAAATCCATCCGACATCTGAGCAATCAGCAGATCCAGAACCTTAAAACAGCCTTGGACTCTGTAAAACTATGAGTAAGCGGCAGACCATCATCTTGTTGGGAGCAATCCAACTCCTCTTTTGCCTGGTGCTCCGGGCGAATTTCCTCACCGACTGGGACAGCTACCTCTACACCTATGCCGCATTGCACTTTGAACCCATTGGTCTGGCCGGCGGACGCTGGGCCTTCACCGCCATCCTTGGCCTCGTCTGGAAAGCGGTCAACTTATTCCGCACCTTAAGCCCCGACTCCGCCTGGATCGTCTTTTCAATCACCATCCTCTTTTTCGCACTTACCAATGTCGGACTCTTCTTCACCCTCGCGGACCGATGGCTCAGCCGTCCCGCCACGATCATCGCCACCGCCCTCTTTGTCAGCAGTCCGCTCACCGGCCTGTACGGGTCAGCCGTCATGACCGAAACGCCGGCCCTGACCGCCCTGCTCACGTGCATCCTCCTGCTTTCACCCAGGGGAGACGCGACCGTAAGGGAGCGTGTATCTTCTCATTTCTTCCGCGTCCTCCTCGCCGGCATCCTCTTCGGACTCGGCGCCGCCATGCGGGAACCGCTCTTTCTCCTGATCCCCCTGCCCATGCTCCTGATCCACGACTCCCGCCCGCTGATGCGATGGTCCAAAACCCTCAGCTTCATCCTGACCGTCGCCGCCGTCTTCTTCCTGAACCTCCTCATCGCCCACGCCACCAGCGATAACTGGAAGAACATCTCCCAGAGATGGTCCATGGGCATGTCCCGCGAACGCCTGCAGATGGTCGGCTGGCTGCCAAAAATGTTCATCACTAACATCGTCTGCCTCATCTGCTGGGTCGCGATCTTCAGCCCCGTCCTGCTGCTGACCGTTCCCGAACAAATCCGAGTGTTTTTCAGACGCCCGTCCAGGTGGACGACGCCCCTGCTCCTCGCTGTCGCCCTCTATGGCCTCGGCCAGGTCTCAAATCACACCCTGGTCTTCAACCCGCGATTCGCCATCTTCCCCGCCGCACTGCTCTGCATCCCCGCCGCACTGGGCATCTGGCGAAAAATCCCGCCGAAGTACCAGTACCCCTGGCTGATCGCCGGAATCTTGATCGTCCTCCATGCCTCCGCCCTCGCACTCCTCTGGCCGGTCGCGCAAGGCT
The DNA here is from genome assembly GCA_964563935.1 of uncultured Phycisphaerae bacterium. Lineage (GTDB taxonomy): Bacteria > Planctomycetota > Phycisphaerae > JAAYCJ01 > JAAYCJ01 > JBAZZQ01. The sequence goes on from CAZLZE010000003.1 coordinate 79,651, forward strand.
ACTACTTCGACAAATCCATCGCCGCGAAGGAAACTTTCGATACGCTGACTCATGCCCCAAAGGGCGCTCTCTTTGTCCCCGGACAACTAACCCCCGTCGTTGAGTTCTACGATAAGCTCCATAAAAAGAATTGGCGCATCATCTACGCTGGATGGGATTTCTCCGACAAAGAACTCTTCCAGGAAATCGAAAAATCTCGCCAGACGCGACGTCCCGTCTTCATCGTCGACTCACCCTACTGGGCAGAAAAACGCTTCCGCCCAACCCAGTATCACGCCATTGAAACCGTCTGGCAGAAATACCCACACCACCCCAGCCACATCGCCCACTTCTCCGAACTATACCTCTCACCCGTCCAAACCCCCAAGGAATACTTCAACAAATTCCTGAACTTCCTGTTCAGTTGCAGGGATTTTCACTCGGAATCCGAAAGCTGACGGCTGAGAGCTGAAAGCTGATAGCTATTTGAAAAGAGGCGGAGCCGTAAAAGGCTTCCCGTCTGACTTCTTCGCGACCCGTAGACGGGACTTTCATTTTTGCTCATCGTCTGCCATACCGGCAGTCCATCGCGACCTTTTATTCATTGCCTTTCACGGTTCCGCCTATCAAATTATAGGCGGGATCAACCCGTAAAAGTGGCTGAGTTGGCTGGCAGCCGCACATTCACCAGGTCCGATCCGTTCGCATCAAAGTAAATCCCTTCAATCACGATCGTTCAGGAGATTGACGCGTCGAACCAGACGACTCACGAAATTGCAGACCCTTGGTAACCAGCTCGGCAAACGGCGGGATATGGCAATTCCCATCGGTGTCTGAAAGAAAGTGGCAGACCAACAAGCCCATCGGGTCCAAAGGGAATGAAGACGGTCGGGACAACCGATCCTCCAAAATGGAACAAGCGAGGGTGGTGCGGTTACCCCACGCCCCGCCATCCGCCGTGCGCAGCCCACCGCATGACGCACGCGATACCGAACATTTTGATGGGCAACAATTTGACCCGCGTCGATCTGACTCAACGTGATTTTGCCCGCCCGATGGGCTTGCTCGAGAAAATCCACTCCCCGTGACGTTCGCGCAATCACCGCCGTCGGAACGCGAGCCCCGTGCGCCAGGCCGTAGGGATCACCCAGGGACACGTCGGCCAGCCCATTGAGCTTATCGATACAGAAACGGCAGGACAGCGGCGTAAAAAAGTCACGAATCCCGGTCCGGTAGGCCCGCGAGACATAATGGACCCGGCCATCCCGATCCTCAATTCGAATGTCGCCAGGCCAGCCTCGCCAGGCTGGGTCCCGATAGTCAAACCTCCTGACTTGCGATGCAGACAGGCCGGCACAGCGGATCAGATAATTGACGGCTTGGTAGGATAAGATCCGGTCACAGAACAGTCCGATCTTCATCGTGATCTTGTTGCGAAGATCTGGATCCTGCTCCATGGCCAGTTCCAGACCCTGCATATGGCAACCCAGTCCCAGATAGGCAACACCACCCGCGCAATCCCGTACCGTCTGAATCAGACTATTGACAGGAACAGGGCAATATTTACTTCGGCTTGAAGCCAGAACGTCGCCGGAAGACTTTGTCACTATCGCCTGAGGCCGAAGGGGATGGTCCGGATTGTCCATGACACAAACCGCCCACCGGGCCAAGCCGGACTCCAGCGACCAGGCCAACAGCGATCGCCCCAACCCGCCCGTCTGACCCACCGCGACAATTTCACCCTCGACGGCCTGCCCCAAAAACGCTTGACGAACCGGCCCCGCATAAGGATCAGCCAGTTGCTCCCGCATCGCCTGACTGACCCTCATCTGCGGGCAGACCTTCCCACACCGGTCACAACCATTACACAACGACTCGTCCGGTACCGGGCACATCAATCCGCCGGAGGTCTCGGCCACCTTCAGCGCCCGCGTCGGGCAGATCCCGGCACACGTTCCGCAACCCGTGCAGAGACCACGGGCAATGACCGAGTCAATTGGCCGTGGCATCACACCACCCACTGTTGCTTTAACGCCTGAAGCATCCAATCCAGGGCCATTCGGGAGGCCGCCCGGACTTCAGGAACCCGCTGCTGCTCGATCGCCCGAATGCTGTGGCGATGCTCCCATGCATCGATAACGGTCCGCAAGGCCGTATCCGGCGGCTGACGAATCAGGTCCACTCCCCAGTCCTGCAAACCAACCCGCTCGAGAAGCTCGGTATATTTGTGCGACCATCCCAGAGAGACTGCCGGCACATTGAGCGACAAAGCCGCAACGAGACTGTGATATCGACTGGCGACTAGAAACTCCATTTGCCCGATCACCGACTTGACATCTGCCGCCGATTCGGTTCCCTCAAGCCGAAAGACCCGTTCCGGACAGCACAGGGCGGCTTCGATAGCCCGGCACAACAGACGGTCATCCGTCTCAATTTCATGGGGAATCAACACAATTTGAGAATCGGTCTTGTCAAGGAAGTAACCGGCAACACAAACAAGAAGCGACAGGTACATGTTGTCATTTCCCTGGCCTTCAAGACGCCGGTAAATCTGGCGATTGGGGGTTATTCCAACAATCGGACGACTGAAATCCGTCACCCCTCGCCGGACCAGAACGGCTTTGCCCGCCTCGGGCGGACTAGCATTAAACTGGAAGGCGATATCCGGGGCCAAAACGATCTGGCCGGGATCCACGGCCTTCAGATCCAGCAGATAGTCCCGACTTCGCTCTTCCCGGGCAAAAACCCACGGCACGCCGCAGAGCAGCCGGCCGGTGAAATACCGTACTACCGGGTTCCGAAACGGACCCCACGACTGCGGCAAAAACAGGCATTGATTACCCGCCGCCCGAGCCATTCGATAGTCCCGCCATCGACCAAAGGCCTTTCGCCAGCCAATCTGATCCCCGCTGGCAAAACCGGCAATGTCGATGGTGACCTGAGAGACGCGAAAGGGGTTGACCATGTACGACTCCCCGGCACAGGTCGCATCCAAAGGCCGATTATCCACACGTCCGGTCAGTATGTTTATCGCCGTTCGCAGACGATCCCCACGACCAGAGGCTCGCCAGAGGAGAGGAACAAACCCTCTCTCACGAAGAGGAGGGAATTGTTCAAGACTGTGAACAGGCACGCAAAAAATGGTATCGGGAAACGCCGCCCGGATCGTATCCCGGACCGTGAGCAGCATCGCTTCCGCACCTTTGCCCTGTAAATTGCCTCCGACAATCATCACGCACTGCTTCGATCGGTCCATAGTTCCTCCATGGAGGGCAGAAAGAATTAAAAACCATCGAAACAACGAGTAATTGATGAAGACTCAGTATTCTCGAGAGATCCAAACGCAGGCAGGCCGAAATCCAGGAATACAGCCACAGAGTAATCCTTTCACATTGCAGTTATTGACTTTCGATGGCGGCCCGACCATCTTCAATACCTGCAACGATGATTACCGCTGCACCCTTTTTCACCGTCAGTTATCGGCAACAACCGACGATGTGATAAATCATATTAGCTTGTCGTCCTTGCAGATACAAGAGCAAAGTTCTCCAAATAGCGGTCCTGCTCCGTTGAGTCTGGTCTCAAAGCTGGTGGCTGAAGACTGACAGCTATTGAAAAAGAGGCCAAGCCGTAAAAGGCTTCCCGTCTGACTTCTTCGCGACCCGTAGACGGGACTTTCATTTTTGCTCATCGTCTGCCATACCGGCAGTCCATCGCGACCTTTTATTCATTGCCTTTCACGGTTCCGCCTATCAAATTATAGGCACGAGTACCGCGCATTGGCCTCAAAACCACGGATTCGACGTCGCCCGGCGGATGTGAATCTCATCTACAACCGCATTTCCTTTGTGCGTCACAAGATACGTCACTAACTCCGCGATTTCCTCCGGAGCGATCAAGTCTTCCTTCTTAATATCAGGCCGAACCCGGCTGACCATCTCCGTATTCACCCCGCCCGGACAAATAACGTGCACTCGAATATTCTCCGACTTCAGTTCCTCCGCCAAAGCCATCGACATACCCCGTAACGCATGCTTGGACGCGGTATAGGCGCTCTGAAAAGGATATCCCTTCACCCCCACAACCGAAGAAATATTGACGATGTATCCCGCATTCGCCTTTTTCAAATACGGAATCCACTCCCGGCACAAAATGAATGGCCCACGAACA
>CAZLZE010000004.1:0-239 GCA_964563935.1 uncultured Phycisphaerae bacterium
GCCCGTTTCCGTCATACCGTAAATGTCAAAAACTTCGATTCCCAAGCCCTTGAAAATCTTCTTCTTCATCGCCTCCGAAAAGATCTCCGCCCCGAAGATTCCCACCTTCAGGTCCGGCAGCTCGGCCTTTTCTTCTTCCATCACTTCCATAATGCGAATGCCATAGGATACGACACCCGTCAGAACCCGAGTCTTGAAATCCTTGGCCAGACGAATCTGCCGCGGCGTAGTGCCCGCCC